>JAEOST010000335.1 GCA_016840245.1 Candidatus Thorarchaeota archaeon | reverse complement strand
TCACGAGATTTGCCCAGATGCGGTCGTAGCACTCGTAGCAAACAAGACAGATCTTGATGCAGTTGTCCCTACATCAGCGGGTGAGATGTCTGCGTCTTGGATGGAAGCGTTGTACTATGAGACCTCAGCTAAGAGCGGAGAAAATGTCGAACAGATGTTCCACGACCTCGTTAAACTAGCTCTTGAGAGAAAGGAAAAGTGAAAAAGATGTTCAACAATCCTCGACCTGAAACGCTCTATGACCACACCTTCAAATTAGTTGCACTAGGTGATGCAGCAGTTGGGAAGACAAGTTGCATCAGGAGATACCGAGAGGGAACATTCAATGATGACTATGTGGCTACTCTAGGGACAATCTTTTCGATGAAGATGGTTGATGTGGAGATGCCAGGTGGCAGAACATTACGAACTCGACTCATTTTATGGGACTTGGCCGGTCAATCGGGATATGAAGAGCTGAGAAAGCGGTATATGTCCGGTGCCAGCATGGCGTTCATTGCGTATGATGTGACACGACCTGAAACATTTGAGAGAACAGGTGAATGGCACAAGAGGTTCCAAGAGGTGTGCCCAGACGCAATTGTTGCATTAGTCGCTAACAAGATTGACCGTGAAGACAGACTGGTCTCCACATCAGACGGTGAAGCCGCTGCCCAATCCATGAATACGTTGTTCTATGAGACCTCAGCCAAGAATGGCGATAATATTGAGCACCTATTCACTGACCTTGTCAGACAGGTTTTCGATAAACTCAAAATCTGAGTGGTACCCAACAATCTACCTGAATTTTCTACGTGTAATGTCTGCAGAAGCTGCAGTTCGAATGAGAGTGATGATCGCCTTTGTTAGAGAATTAGGATTTACTCCGGTAGATGTCATTGTCTTTATCCTGCGTTCCACCATATCTGGTATCTCTAGAAGATGTTCATCTACGAATGTTGTAGGACCAAACGAGAATCGAAGATATTGATCTGGATGTAGTACACCAACCAAGAGGTCGTTGAAGGCAAACACCAATTCTGTGAAGAGGTCAGCTGCTGTGTCTAGAAGGAATTCTGTGTAAGATGATTCGACTGCTGGAGGTCTCTCAATTGATGCCTTCTGGAAAGTTGACAGAAACATACCTTCAAGACGTACAATGTTCTCTTTGTCAATAGAGTGGTGTCTAACAAATATATCGTAGAGTATAGACTCTCCTACTAGGAGTTTATGCTGACGAAAGGTTCGGTCATAGGTTCCTTCCGACCGATGGTGTGACACAACATAGTACCTCTGACATTGAATCTCAACTTGATATGAGATATATGTCAAGCTCTAACGTATTAATGATATTATCTTTGAGGACGACATAGAAGAGATTATCAGAGATAGAAGATGAAACAAAATCAGATATCAGAAATTCTGAATACACCGAGGAATCATTATGGGTGATGTCATTAAACTCTGGACGGGTATTGGAATTATCGTAATTACGTTCTTTCTTGGATTCTTCCTGATGATGTCACAATTGATGTCAGGCGAGAGCTCTGTTATAATGATCTTATTCTACATGATGGTATTCCCATTGATTGGCATTCTAATTGGCATGCCACTCATAATGAAAGGATCGGGAGGTGCACGACTTGGCTTATTCGGATTTGCTGCAAGGTCCGCAGAACCCGCTGAGGTCGCCTATGTTCATGTACCACCCAACTTCTGCAATGGTTGTGGAGCATCACTGAGTAGCGAATCAGTTGAATGGGCAGGTCCCCTCACAGTAAAGTGTCCATACTGTGGAGCAACACAAGAAACTGTGAAACGAAAAGTGTGAACGCGGGTGCAGCCTGGCCAACCGCACCCACGCCAGCGGTGCCTCATTACAAACTCCAAACACTCCAATACTGGCCTCCGAACCAGTTTCGATATCAGGTCCATTCGTGAGGAGTGTAAGTAATGTATATGCACAGCTTCGATAATATTCTGCTTATGTAATCGAAGACACAACGAACCAATGAGATTTTCGATAGTGATTAATACGAATCATGTGAATATAGATGTAGAGAGGATATGACGCTGTTAGCGGAACTGGAGGATGAGATTTGCAGCAAATCAACCCACTACTTCTCATTGGGGTAATCGTAGTTATTAGTATCATATGCACCATCCTTATGGCTGAGGCGCAGGTTGATAGAAAAGAAGCGGTTTCATCTACAAGCGATAATTTGAGGAAGGAGGATATTCTAGAGAATTCTGAGAAACTGCATAGTTTGTCACTATCAGAAGCTCTCAGTAAAATGAGAGAGAGAAAGAGCGCTGTAATAGCCCTAAGAGAGAGTGAGAGAGATTTGGAAGTGGCCGGAACAACAATGTTTCAACAGGAAACCACAAAGAGTGAAGCGGGTGAAATCAAAGCTCTTCGAGGCGGTGAATTCGTTGGAAATAGGTTCAGGTTCAAGGTCAAGGTGTTGAACGAAAGTGAGTATACTGTAACCGAGGTAAGGATATTCCTAATCTCTTATCCGAGAGAAGCTCTTCATATAGATGTTGAAGACGATGTTATTCTGTATCCTAAGATAGATCCTGATGGATATAGAAGCCCGCGTTTCGATTTCTTACCAACCCTGGACTGCGTTCGTGGACGAATTGTTGCCGGGGTTTCCTTTATTGATTATAGAGGAAAACCTCACACACTGACTACAGAACCATACCTAATACGAGCGGTATGTGATCTTCTGCAACCTGAGTCAATAGACCCCAAGGAGTTAGAAGTTCGACTTGAATCACTGGAGCATGGAGAGGTCGTTCTCAAAGTAGACCAATGGTCACCTGAAGAAATGTATGATAAGATTCTGAGAGTCCTTGACGAATCGAACTTTCATGAAGTATCTAGTGAGATACGTTCAGATGGTGGAATAACGGAAGGGAGAGTCACTGGTTGGGCAAAAGGAAAGTACACCGGAAAAAAGATTGCAGTTGAGGTGACTATCTCCGGAGTCTCACGGGAACTTGGTGCTAGTTGTCAGATCCGTGTATCTGGTGAGGATGATGCGATGATTCTCCCAGCCATAGATGACCTAAAGGATAGGCTCACTGCCTGGTTATGTCCGATGTGTGGTAGCAGGCTTACGATACAGAATGTTGAGGATCTCAGGGGGGGTAAGTCTGTCATGTGTCCGTTTTGCAGTGTGGTTGTAGCACGTTAAATAGTAATGAGTGTGAGATAGTTGTCTTTGGCCGAAAAAAAGAGAGGTTGCAACACAATACGACCATTGAAATTTCCGATAGTGATTAATACGTTTCATGTGATAAAACCCACAGAGAAGGATGGGATTCGAACAATGTTTATGAGGTGGAATGGAGGATGAGTTTTGCAGTTACTTGAATCATTGATTGTCCTCTATTCTGTATTGCTTATTCCAATTATCTGTCTTATAGCTGATGCTTGTCGAACTGGTATGAAGGAGGTGCCACCCGAGGTTCCTCCGGAAAAATCTAAACATGTTGAAACGGCGAAAACTGACGGGAAAAGAACCCGCTATGAAATCGACCTAGAAGCAATTGCACAACTTGAAAAGAAGAGACTTGAGCGAGAAAGAATCTTAGCGATGTCCCCAAGGACACGACCAGATTCAACATGGTCAAAAAGCCCTCCGAAAGAACAGATTACAGAGACAGAAACAAGAACCTCTCGCCCTGAAATTGTCCCAGAAGTCAAAAGAGTAGAACGAAGATCAGCCAGAAAAGAAACATCCGAGATTCCAAAGGAAAGAACCAGAGACCTTGGTGACGTGAAGGCACTCAGGGGAGGTGAGTTCTTAGGAAGTCGGTTGCGATTCAAAGTAAAAGTCCTCAACGAGTCAGAGTTCACTATCACCGAGGTGAGAGTATTTCTAATCTCATATCCTAGCGAAGCTCTAAAGCTGATTGAGAAAGACGATGATATCCTGTACCCAAAGATCAATCCAGGCGAATTCAGAAGCCCTCATTTCGATTTTTTGCCAACACAAGACTGTGTACGTGGAAGCGTGTTTTCAGGGGTTTCCTACGTCGACCATAGAGGCAGAGCTCATACAATCTCTGCAGAACCGTATATTATCAGAGCCATTTGCGATCTTTTGCAACCCGAGGTCATTGATCCAAAGGAGTTCGACCTAAAACTTGAGAGTTTTGAACATGGGGAAGTCATTGCTAAGGTCGAGGAATGGTCACCTGAAGAGATGCATGACAAGACCCTAAGAATACTGGATGAATCCAATTTCCATGAAGTATCAAGTGAGCTGAAGACCGAGGATGGAATTACGGAAGGAACCGTGACAGGCTGGGCAAAGGGGAAGTATACAGGCAAGAAGGTCGCAGTCCAGATTACTATCTCAGGAG
>JAEOST010000334.1 GCA_016840245.1 Candidatus Thorarchaeota archaeon | reverse complement strand
TTAGGAGTAATGCAATGGACTATAGGTGGCCCCATTGACCTATTCGATGTTTCAAGTGAAGGAAATTTTGTAGTCGGAACTATGTATCCGCCATATACGATACGAAAGTTCGACTCAAATCAGAATGAAATCTGGAATTCGACAGATAGAGTGATTTGGGAGGAATACTTTGGTGGTCTATCTTTTTGTGGTTCTCTGGATGTGTCGGCAAATGACACCACATTCCTACTCTACAAAGTCCGTGATGAATCAAATTATTCATTCGTTTTAGACAAATTCGATTCATCTGGAAATCTTGTATGGAATAAGACAATTCAGTATCCTGAAACTTGGGACCAAGAGTGGGGAAGTGAAGGGGTCGTTTGGGCTACTGATATTGCAATAAGTAGTCAAGGTCTGATATACATCAATGCATACGACTTTGATGGTCGACTAAGAATGGGTGTCATAGTGTATGGAACACCATCTCAAATTAATTTTCCACTCAACTCCATCCAACTCATTCTTGGAGTATGTGGTCTTATCGGAGTGATTGTTATTCTCATCATTCTCAAGAGGAGATAATAAACTCCGAAGAGATTTCTTCTCAGGGAGAGAATTTCAAAGTATATCATGCATCAACAAATGAGTTGTTGAAACTAAACGAGATCCAATTTTGAAGAAGAATGACCTGTGTGATTGTAATCGAGTCCTTCTCTGAGTTGTAAAGCTCATCATCGGTACTTTGATTCAAATGAGTCTTTGAATAACTTTATGAGGTTCTGTATCGTATGTACCTCATGGGCGATTCAGTGGAGTAGGCTGAACGAGATGCAGAGTATTTCGAAAATTGGAGCCCTCATTATATAACACAGATGGGAACATTTACAGATATACCATTCATAGCTATGATAGTTGGTTGGTTGCTTCTTTCGGGTATTTCACTTGTTATACTATCTTCATTTATCATCGGTCCAGTGGCATTTGTTATAGGAGCAATCGTTCTTCCAATTCTAGTGATAGCAATTGTTATTCACCAAGTATTAGCAAATCCACCAATAACACCCCTTGATCTCGAAGAATTGTACGAATAACTCTGATGTACTATGGTTTCATCATTGCCAGTATCTCTCTCAGTCTTGGTTCTGCAAGGATACCAAGCTGGAGTTTGCAGAGTAGCTTTGATACCTCTGCATGAATCACCTGTCTTGTTGGATCCGAGGCCTGTTCTGCAGCATGCATTTCCTCCTCTGCACGTTGGTTGAGTCTCTTGATCAATCTTTTCTCAAGTTCAGGTCCACCCCAATCAAATCCAGCAAAGGTGGCTTGAGCTTCTGAAATCTTTTCCTTGGGTCTAACTTTCTCACCCTTGAGAAGGTTCTCCAAACCACTGAAGTAATTGGCAACAGCTCGCTCGATTCGCTCCAATTCAGATGCCATGAGGTCTCGCTCTTGAGGTCGACGCTTGGATAAATCCTGCAATAATCGAGCTCCTGGAGCTTCGGTTAAGAGACCCTTGATGACTTTAATGAACACCTTAGATGGTGTCTCGATGATATCTGCCATGAATGGTGATTTTGATTGGTACTTGTGAATTTCTTTAAGCACTTCAAGCCAAAATGAGGGAAGCAGGACATGACACCGCTTGCTGTACTGATCAATGAACCTGCGATTCTGACCGATGAATCCCCACTGATCGTCTTCCATGTCTGTCTTAATGTAGGGGTCTTCGGGTTCTTCTTCTGCACCATCTACTACGGAAACAAAGTCAGCGGACGGTGAGGGACTTGAGACAACTCTCTCAGTTGTAGTTAGAGTTGCTGCCGCCCTTTGACTATCATCGAGTAGTGATAGAATTTCTGCAGTTGGAGTTGCTTCACTTTGTTTTGCTCTCACTGAGAGTTTAGGCAACAGTGTTTCGATTTGTGAGAGTCTCTTGACTATCAATCCCATGATATTGGCTGTAGACTCTGCAATGCCCTCTGCTGTTGTTGCATTCTCCATCCATTGTCTGGTTCTTTTGAGACCCTGAGTTAGTGAATCCACACGGTCTGGGTCTACTTTCCCCTCTATTTGGGATGAGAGTAGGAAATGAACCAATGTTGAGTTGAGGGTTGCAATCAGAAGCAACCTATCAACTAATTCTTCCATCTTAATGGGTTCACTCAATGCAGATTCACTCCATTGGACCAGATGATTCTCCTGGAGTCATGTAATAACTGAATAACTCTCGAAAGTCGCTAATTGCACTGACTAGTTCTTTTCTGGGAACACCCTTGGATCTCATGAACCAACCCTGTTTCAATGGTGAAGCACCACTATGAAGGTTCACGAGTTGAGTTGCCTCGTTGATGATTTGGACAAGTTCAGGAATCTTTGGAAGTCCAAGAAGTAGCAATAGGTCAGTTGGTCTCTGTGACTCATGATACTGCACATAACATGGTGTGATAGCAGCACCTGGAGCTATGAATTTGTCGAGAGCTTCCTTCACATGCATTCCATATTCGGCCTTAGCGATATGAGTCGGACCACTAAGAACGTAGTATACACTCTCAGCATTAGGTTCCTCACCCACATCTGCATAGGAACATTCCTTCACTGCATAGTCGATCATTGTACGTAACTGCTGTGGGATACTCCCGGCATCAGAGATGAGCCCAACATCAGGATACAATGCTGGAACTACTACAGGGTCAAGTTTACGTGCATAATCTGCTAAGTCTGTTGTTGGGAACGTATCCTTGTTACTCTCCCAGACCCCTGGTGATAGCATTGCCTCGACAACATCTAGAGCCATTGGGTTAACAAGCTCAACAAAGGCCTGTTCTGTACGTTTCTCGAGGTCTCCACCCTCATCGAGGGTTGAAGGTACCATTGTCTCAATTGAGTCAATGTCTGCAATATCAACTGAGAGTTCACGCTGTAAGTAATCCATACTCTCGCCCTTTCTGGACTGAAGGATTCTCTTCAGCATTGTACGATTACTCAGAAGGATTGTGAGATCTGCACCACGCTCTTGTAGCTGGGCTCTGAGAAGTCTAGAGACTGCCCAGATTGAGTTGAGTGCCTCACTGGATTGACCCTCGAAAGGCAGAATTCCGATTACGTAGACGAATATTCTCCTACCTTCCTCTTCTTGGAACCTTTGCTTGAGCAGTTCGATTATAGCAGGTGTCCCGCCACAACCTGTTCCGCCTCCAAGGCTAGTGAAGATACTAAAACCTGAAACCCCTTCAAAACCTAGACCCGCTAGTTGGTCGAATATGATATCCTTTGATTCAATGACGGAGTTATAGCCATCCATGAATCTACCACCAACACCAATCTCGCTCGATCCGTATAGGAGTGTGTTCTCCTTTGGGATATCGTATTTGTGTCGAACCTTTGTGAGATCAGCACGATCCGTATTCATCAGAAGGTAACCTCTGACACGGGATGGAAGGCGCTTGTCTGCACTTGATTTTAGATATGATCCAACAATGTTTGAACCACATTCACCAACACCAATAGCAAAGACTTCTGCTGCTTTGATT
>JAEOST010000333.1 GCA_016840245.1 Candidatus Thorarchaeota archaeon | reverse complement strand
CTAGCACGTTACATTGCAGGTTCTTGGACTCTTCGGAAGATACACAAGATTGATGGTTCTTCTGGTGGGACTGTCACAATCGCTCTTGGTGAGGAACCAGATATCTTCAATTTCTTCACAGCAGCATCACATTCCTCTAAGGCTTTCTTTCCGGAGTTATACCCATCGTTGTACACGTATGCCCCAGACCAATCGCCATATCCTTACCTTGCTGAGAACTTGATCACAGAGACTCACGCAGACAATCCTAGTGTTACAGATGGAAATACTCGTTTCACAATTGACATCATCCAGAATGCAACGTGGAATGATGGTACACCATTGACTGCTGCGGATGTTGCTTTCACATTCAACTACATTATGGAATCAGGAGTATATGAAAATCCAGCTGCTGAGGTTTTATGGGATTTAGTTGCTGCTTACACACCAACACCATACAGAGTCGTCTTGGAGTTTCGGACAGAGTCTTATTGGCACTTCTCAAAGGTTGCATACCAATACATTATTCCAAGACATATTTTCACAGGAATTGGAAACGATGGTTGGAACACCTGGAATCCTGTCTTTGATCCTGGTGAACCTCATGTGACAGCAGGTCCGTTCAACTTTACTGACTTCGAACCTGGAGAAACCTATACTCTCAGTGTTAATCTGAATTTTGCATTCTACCCTGAAAATTGGCCACCGCCAAATCCCGGTGACCACGGTTCGTCAACTCCAGACACCAATCCACCAGTAAACCCAGATTATCCATTGCTAGAGCCGATATTTCTAGCTTCGGCAGCAATCTCAGGAGTCTCTTCCATGATCATCATCGTGATGGTCATCAAAATTGTTCAACATAAACAGAGAGAATTGATCTAGTTCAATGGTCTATGCCAAACGTTGGGATCATATAGTGCAGCTCGGAGATGATTGCCTGTGTATGAATTTCTCTCTACCTTACTTGATTCAAAGAAGTTTTAGGAGTTTTTTCCCATAGTCTGTGTGGATTATGGTGAGAAAGTTGGGGAAACGATGGGCTATCCCATTATCGTTCATTGTACTGTTACTATCCCTGATGCTTTCTCCCACTCCTTCAGTCGCACTTCCTGAGCAACCAAGTGATTTGATTATAGGACCCTATGTGGACAATGTTGTCTACGAGGTGATACCAAATCTAAACCAGAGGATAAATGCACTCGTAGCTAGTCAAATCGAGATGGATTTGAGCTATATTGATTTCTCTGACTGGGGAATGATAGGATTTGATCCTGATCTATCCATCCACGAGAGTGTGGATAACGGATATGGTCAAATTACTATTAATTGCGCCAAGTATCCCTTGAATATCAGTGGATTCAGACGCGCTTTTGCGCATGCATATGACAAAAGAGCTGTTCAGCAAAATATCATGCTTGGATACGCTCAGTTGCTTGACTCACTTGTGCCCCATGCAAATAGCTGGTGTATTGAGAATGAACTCGAATGGCACTACTACGACCCCGATCCAATCACAGGTAATCAGATCCTTGATTATCTTGGATTCACCATTCAAGGTGATGGATGGAGGACAGCTCCTGATGGTTCACCAATTGACATTGAAATCATCTATGATGAAAGTAGTCCAGACGTTGCGGGTGGCATTGCTTTTATTGGTACAGAGGCTCTTACAAGCCTTCACATCCACTCTCACACATTACCTCAAGACTTCAACACATACATTGACACTCTTGACAGCCACGGCAATTATGACATGATCTTCTACACAACAAAATTCTACGGTAATGATGTAGACTGGCTTGCATACTCCTACTGGTCTGACCTAGCAAACGAACCGTATGAGAACCCAAGCAACTTCCAGAACGCAACGTACGATAGCTATAGAGATGCCTTACTGAATAGTACAACCTACGAGGAAGTCTTCGAAGCATCTTCAGAGTTGCAGAGGATTCTTCATTACAATGTTCCAAGACTTGTTGTATATGATAGAGTTTACCCATACGTCTATAGAAATGACGTCTTCACAGGGCATGTAGATGATCTTGATAGACACATTGCCGGAACTTGGACCTTGAGGAAAATTCGAAAGCTTGACGGTACTCAGGGAGGCACCGTCCCTATTGGAGTTAGTGAAGAACCGGATAGTTTCAACATCTGGCTTGCGACAAGTGCGACATCAAAGGCAATCTTTGATGAACTCTTTCCTTCACTTTACTCACGCGCTCCAGACTTGACACCGTATCCATATCTAGCAGAAAATACTACTATAGAAACTCATGTAGACAATTGGGCTATACCTGAAGGTCATACTCGATTCACAATTGACATCAATCAGAAAGTTACTTGGAGTGATGGGACTCCACTGACTGCGAGAGATGTCGCTCTCTCGTATAACTACAGTTATTTTGCTAGCGGAATACCAGTAGAACCGGAGGGAGATTTCGTCACCTCATATGCACTCACTAACTATACAGTAGTAGTTGAATATTCAACAGAGTCGTATTGGCACTTCAGTGATTTTGCCTTTCAGTACATCATCCCCTATCACATTTTCAATGATGAAACAGGAATAGGACATGCTGGGATGTTTGACTGGAATCCGGTGTTTAATCCAGATGATCCCCTTGTGACCGCAGGACCCTTCATGTTTACGGATTATGAATTGGGAGAATTCTACGAGATATCTGCAAATTCAGAGTTCAGCGACTGGTTCCACACACCCACCTCACCGGAACCTCCTCCCCCAGACCACACTGCATCAACTCCAGACACTGGTTCACCTACAGGAACAGGTGCACCTACTAGTCCAATCTCGCTAGCTTCAGCAGTTGTTGCAGGTGGATCATCAATAGTCATTGTTGTGATGGTCATACTAATGATTCGTCACAAACAAGTAGAGTGATTCTAGTTCAAAGGCCCATAACGAACATTCGGACCAAACAGTGCAGCTCGGAGATGATTGCCCGTGTATGAGTTCCAGACCTCACTGAGATGCTCGGGAGTTCCCTGTGCCAAAACCTCACCGCCAGCATCTCCACCTTCAGGTCCGAGGTCTATGACCCAGTCTGCCGTCTTGACGACCTCTAGATTGTGCTCCACAATTATAGCAGTGTTACCCGCGTCCACTAGGCGATTGATCACTCTCAGAAGAACATGTACATCTGAGGCTGAGAGCCCGGTCGTGGGTTCGTCGAGGAGATAGAGTGTGCTCCCTGTTGCCTTTCGCGACAACTCAGAAGCTAATTTCATTCTCTGAGCTTCTCCGCCTGAGAGTTGAGTTGCAGGCTGGCCTAACTGAAGATACCCAAGCCCCACATCCATAAGAGTTCGGAGCTTGTCGTAGATCTTAGGAATGTCTCCAAAGAACACGAGGGCTTCCTCAATTGTGAGCGTAAGGACCTCCGTGATGTTCTTCCCCTTGTAGGTCACCTCAAGGGTCTCTCGATCGAATCGATTGCCCTTGCAAACGTCGCAGGTCATGAAGACATCACTCATGAAGTGCATCTCCACCTGTAGAAGACCGCTCCCCTTGCACTTCTCACATCGACCATCCCGTGTGTTGAAGCTGAATCTACCCGCACCAAAGCCTCGAGCCTT
>JAEOST010000332.1 GCA_016840245.1 Candidatus Thorarchaeota archaeon | reverse complement strand
GGCAGTGGTACAACTCTTCCCCTTCGCCTAACTCGATTACAACTATAGACGAAAATTACAAGCATATAGGATACTATTGCTCCTATCCCTACGGTGAAAGGAGCAGAAATTGTACCAAGAATGATAATAACCCAGAGTAAAGCCGCGAATTTAGACGACCTTGCCCTCGCCCGTGTGGCCATTGATTTCTTAGGTGTCCACAACTGACGAGCCGCCTCAGGATCTGTTTGAGCCAGTTTGAAACGACTAACGAACAATCCTTCCCTCATAACTCCCGAAACGGTTTTTGACGCTAACGCATCGAATAGGATAGTTTCTACCTTAAAGGGAGCAAGTCTAGATTTACGGCTGATGTCATCGACTGATATTTCTTCATGAGAGGCAACTATTCTGACTACTCTGTTCCACTTCATCCCTGATCGGAGTTGGAGTGCGAATGCAATGATACCCAAGATTAGAAGTAATGCTCCTAATGAAAACCAAGGTGACATACCCCAATATTGCAAAGAGGACCAACCAATGAGGAACATCATTCCACCCCAAACAATCATATTGCCAGCTATGAACAAGAAGGTTAATGTTGAACGCTTCATGATTAGTTCTCGCCTCCACCGAATGAATACACGCTTTTCATTATACACTCTCTCCTCTAAATATAATCTAACATCTCAACTCCATCTTGCGCTAGTTTGAAACGACTGACAAAAACGTCTTCTCTAACAATGCCAGGAAGAGATCCTGAAGATATTGCATCATAGAGTATATCTGACACCCTGATTATTGGGAGTCTCACTCGACGACTTATCTCATCGATGGCTATTTGCTCTTGGGATATGACAAATCGGACCACTCTATTCCAATGCATCCCAAAACGAAGTTGATAGATGAATAGGATTAGACCAGGAAATGATATGAGTAATCCAAATTGCAGGAAAAAGGTATACATTGATGATGATCCCGGGTACGAGATTCCCATCATCACAAAAAAGCCACCGAAAATGAGTGTGCTAAGAGCTAGACATAGTAGCCCATAGGTCATCTTCTTCAAAGCTCATTCTCGCCTCCACAGTATAAATACGCGATATTATTGTGTTCGTCTGCTATACTTAAATCTAGTCAATAGTTTGAATGATTGTTGGAAGAAAGTGGATAAAGGGAAGTTTGCTTGGTGAAATCAGTAAGATGGTGGAGTAAGCTCAGGAAACTACTAGGATGACAGGATATGTGAGTGGGAATAAAAAAAGAATTGCAGACAACCAATTCATGGCATTCTACCTTGGAGGCGGGATTCTTCTCATCATAGCTTCGCTGTTGTTACATGGCAATCCCCTGAAAAAAAGGACACCGACTTGGGATGAGTACTACGAAAGGGCATCGTCAGAGATTTAGTATTGGTATCTGACTCGAATCCATCTGCAGTTAGAATACCAGAGGGCGAAGACTAGTCTGCTTGGAATCAACTGCTCCTGATTATCCCTAATGAACCGTAAACTTATTCATCGCTTGTTCAACAAGTTACTGCAAGAGTAGGTGAATGAAGAATGGCATGTCTAGTGAATTCTAGAGGTTTATTGATTCTTGGACTAATGATTACCTTACTTGTAGTTCAACCATATGCACAGACACCGAATTTGCATGACACGAATTTTACTCAAGCTCAAGATGAGTTAACATTCCCGATTGAAGCCAGCCCTGATTCATATGGAGTGTCTGACTCTGAATGGCCAGTTCATTACAGAGATATGGTCACAGCACCAGATGATTCTGCCTACACAATTGGATTCACGTATGAACCGCAATCAGACGAGATTCGATTCACATTAGTGAAATGGACAAGTAACGCTACACTTGAATGGTCGAGACGGTTAACAGATGGGATGTACTCTGAGGGTCTTGGAGTCTTCTACAAAAAAGGGTATGTCTATACTGTAAGCCGACTTACTACTGATGAAGAGATTCGTCTGGTTGTTCTAATGAAATGGAGCACTCAAGGCCATTTGATTTGGACACAGCAGTTCAACTGGGAAACTTGGCTCGGGTCGGTCAGAAATGCGGACATTACGGTTACTCCCGATGACTCGATCTATGTCACTGGTGTTGGTCTACAAAGTATACACCTCGGACTGGTTAGTTTTCTCGCTAGATTTGATCCCAGTGGTCAACTAATCTGGAATATGACAATTGGAAGGGACTATCTCTCTGCAAAGATTTGTGCTCTTTCAACGAACAATATCATTGTTGGAAGTAATCCCCACCTTTTCCAATTCTCGCCTGATGGTGACCAAGTGTGGAACAGGACTTGCAGGTTCTATGCATTAGATGTTAGTCCGCTAGATACGATCTATACATTCTCACATCCGTCATCATTTGCAGGATTGAACATCTCTAAGTGGAATATTTCAGGGTCAATAGAATGGAGCTACTACAGACCAATGTCATGGGATCAGTGGACGAGTAATCAAAATTCAAGACTCTCTGCCGCTGCTGACGACTCAGCGTATGTTATCTTTGGGATAAACACTGAAGACAATGGACCTATCATGGCAATGATGAAGGTTTCCGCTACTGGTGAACAATTATGGAATAGAAGTCTAATTCATCAATACGGATTTCCCAGTGGGATAATGGTTGATTTGGATGTAGCCTATAGTGGAAAAATATTCACTGGAGGTTTAGGAGAATCCAATGAAAACATGGTCTTTGCAATTGCAGTCTATAACATTGGAACCTTTACACCACTGGTCTCGACCACTATATCCCCAGGACCTAGCGATTCAATTCTAGTATTCGGATTAATTGGTGTTGGGGCTTTGTGCGTGATTGTAATTCTAGTTTATGTTCTACGATGGAAGAAGAATACACCTACATCCTCACCATGATTGGATATTAGACCTCATCCGGATGTACGTAGTTTTCTGAACAGGTAGACATACCCCAAGACCAAGATAGCGACAACTCCAGTGAGTGTCATGATCATTATACCGGTAAAATCAGTAGGTTCGGGTTGTGGAGTAGTTGGAGTTGTTGTTGTAGTAGTTACAGTAGTTGAGGTCGACTCGGTGCTAGTTGTTGTTGTTGTGGTTTGTATCGGGCTTGGTACATAGATAATGATGAATACGCTATCACGAGCAATGTTCCCATCCAGATCAACGAGTTCAATTGTCAAATTATAGAATCCAACTTCTAAGTCATTTATCTGGATAAAGATATTATTGCCATTCCACGCGTTGTCTTGAAGAAGTGAATCATTGAGATAGATGCTCTTCCAGTAGGGATACAGATCCGATGCTTCCCAGTATACAATTACAGGAGAACCTTCTAGAAAGCTCATTGTGCTCAAGTTTTCTAGAGAGGGACTAGTTCCGTCAATCACTGTGACAATAACGGTGTCGGTATTTGTCAAACCCGTTTTGTCTTCCACAATTATAGTGAGGTTGTACAATCCCCTGAGTAAAGAATCAAGAGAATGACTGATTTCCGATTCATTCCACTGGTCTGCTATGACTTGTTGGTCATCAATGAGAATCTCATAAGAATCCGGATTTGAATCGAAAGCAGTCCAGACTATGTTATTCCCTGTAGTTCCTTCGATGACAACGAAGTCACTTGGACCAACAACTCCTGGTTGAATATCATCAATGACATTGACATATACTGTGTCATTAACAGAGTTGCCCTTTGCGTCATATACGGTTATCTCTATGGAATGCATTCCAAACTCCAGTGAGTCAAGTTCCAATATTACATGGTCATCAGTCAGAGTGTATGAGTCCATTGAGTCATCAATTTCCAAAATGTATGAATATAGGAAATCATCAGAAATATTCCATCTTACATAGTTACCCAATGATCCCTCAGCGAATTCTAAATCAGATGGTGAGGTTATTGTTGGAGGTGATAGATCAATCAGCTGACTTGGATGATTATCAGCATCAGCCTGCCCACCATCAATAACATAGACTCCAGTCCCAGAGTATTGGCTCCAATTATTTCCTCTCACTCCATCATCCCAGTTTGAAACATATCCTGCTGTGTTCTTTGCACTATAGGTGTTCCAACCTATGAGATTGTGATAGATGTTGTTAGGCCCACCAGTTCCGCTTGAACCGAATGTAGAAATGACTATTGGATATTGATTCCTGTAGATGGTATTGTTCGCGATGAGGCTAGAGCGAGGGTCATTCTGGAAGAAGATGCCGATACCATTGTCGTAGATGATGTTATTGGTTATCCGGATGTTGTTTGACATGCTTATTGATACACCATAGCCAGATGAGATGAAGGTGTTTCCAGTGACTGTGTGGTTAGTCCGGTCACCACTCACAAACATACCACAGCCCATCTCATAACAGAAGTTGTCACGATACACAACATGAGAACCACTGAATATTATGTTGCCACCATAACTGAGTGACGTGTTGGTCACGACTGTATAATCGCCCTGAAGAGAAGATCCTGCTGAGCCGTTGAGCCAACAGCGATCAATAGCTGTACCCTGTGATGAAGCCTGATAGAAGAATCGATATACATTGTTTATTGTAGTATTTACAAATGAGATAGAGCTGCAGTCAGTAAGCTCAACAGCATTGTATTCAAGATTTTGTATGATACAGTCAATTAACAAATTATTCGCAGAGTCGATGATTTCTAGTCCAGTATATCCAGACTCGAAAATACAATTCCTAAATATCCCATTTGTGACATTTTGTAGAAATACGATATCGATTGATGGATCAGTTGGTGCAAAGAAACTGTCTTCAATTACGAAATACGCTGTTGTTGTTCTAATGTCAATACAAGGTATTGGAGTACTGATTCTTATTCCTGATAGAATATATGGATCTTGCTCAGTTCCATTTCCCGTAAATCCTGCAGGTGAAAAGCTATCATTGTCTGAGATAATGATTGGAGCATGGTCAATATACTCAGCAGCTAGTAAAGATCCATGAGCTGTCTTGGTTTCGATGATGGTCAAATTTGATCTAGTTT
>JAEOST010000331.1 GCA_016840245.1 Candidatus Thorarchaeota archaeon | reverse complement strand
TGCTAAGGTCTATTCTGAGTAATTTGTTCCCAGAGAGATTTAGTACTCTCAATCCCTCCGATTTCTTAATTGGACTCAGATCTAACTCAACTAACTTATTTTCTTGAAGCTCAATCACTCGGATTTCCTTCAAATCTGATAATGGGGAGAGATCTATGGTTTGGAGGTCATTCGAATTCAGTCTCAAGATTGAGAGGCGTTCACATCCTGATACAGCTTGAAGAGATATGGTTTTCAGCTTATTACCCTCTAGAAGTAATTCCTGCAAGTTCTTCAATTGTTGGAGTGGGTTCAAATCTACATTGCTCAGTAAATTGAATGCAAGGTCAAGTTGTACAAGTTCTTGGCAGTTTGCGATTGGACTCAGGTCGACATGTTGAATCTTGTTCCTATAGAGGCTAAGTTTCTTTATTCCTCTTAGGGATG
Organism: Candidatus Thorarchaeota archaeon; assembly: GCA_016840245.1. The sequence continues at coordinate 2,017 of JAEOST010000331.1, read as the reverse complement.
TTATTGACGTGAGGTCGATAGATTCAATGCCTAATCTTGCTAAGATGATACTATCAGCACTACTATCAACATTAACAGTAGTTTTCTCACCAAATTGCTTTGCAATTTCAAAACTGATTCTTGCTGACATTATCTACTCCTCTCATGTTACAACGACAAGATATGTTGTTACAGATTAATCTTCGTAGCGACCCTCTTTAACTCAGATAGCATCCTCTCATTCCAGATACTGAGCCAAACCTCTTTTGAATTCTTTTTGAGCTTCACTCATGTCTAGACTAAACTCCCCGAAGTCTGCAACTCTCTCTTGTTGTGTTAGACCAAGCTCTACGACTTGTACACTGTTTTCATTCATTATACTAAGAAATTGAGGTTGATTGCTCTCAGTAACTTCAGCAAGGTACCGTGCTGGGCTTTCAGAGAATATAATCTCAGGTAGAGACTTTGCCGTACCCGGGATGTCTGAGATGGACAACTTGAATCCATATTTACTTCCAAGTAACATCTTTATCAATGCGACACCAAGTCCCCCTCTTCCGACATTATTGCAGGAACGAATCAGCCCTGTAGAATGTGCTTGTAGCATCGCTTGCATTGCTCTTCGTTCATCTCCAGGTTGGTAGCGTGGAGGGATTCCTTCCACATCTCCGAGTAAAGCCCTCTGAAACTCACTTACGTTGAGCTCCCGATGAGTCTTACCAATCAAGAAGATATTAGCCCATGGAGTAACAAGATTCCGTCTAACTGGTTTGCCATTTTTTGGGATTAATCCTGCCATCATTATTTGTGGTGTAGGGTTGATTCTGGTGACGACATCGTCCTTTTCTGATTCATTGTAGAACGAGACATTGCCACTGACAATTGGAATATTAAAATCATGTGAGAACTGCCCAATTCCACGAATTGCATCAACGTACTGTGCGTATGACTCTGGTTTCTCCGGATTTCCAAAATTCATACAATCTGCTATCAGTATGGGTTCTGCACCTACAGCAACTAGATTTCTAAGGGACTCACAAGCTGAATTTGCGGCACCAGTCCAAGGATCGAGTTTACTCCACATGGAGTTACAGTCACTAGTGAACGCTACTAGTTTTCCCTTTGGGAATTCAAGACAACCCGCGTTATCTCCAATCTCAATAATTGTATTAGTCTGAACATGTTGATCGAATTGAGTGTATATCCATGACCTATCACATATGCTGAGCGATTGCAGTAGTTGCTTCAAGGTTTCTCCAATATCAAGTTCTTCGGGTACCCAGTCCATTGGGCAATCATGGTATACGATTTCTTCTTCTATTCTCAGTGGTTCTGGGACACCTTCCACTAGTAGAGCCACTGGAATATCAGCAATTACTTCACCACTAGACAGGACTTTGTACGTTCCAGTATCGGTGACCTCACCAATCACTGCGTGTGTTATATCATTCTCAATCAGAATCTCTAATACTTGGTCTAGATGTTCTGGAGCAACAATACCTAGCATTCGTTCAGGGGTTTCGGAAGTGATAATCTCAATAGGAGACATATTCTCCTCTCTAACTGGTACTCTGTCAAGATGAATCTCAATCCCTGTTTTCCCTTTGAAAGCTAAGTTGCTAGCTGCTGATGCGAGACCCCCTCCCCCTAAATCCTGTAAACCCGATAGAAGTTTGTTCTCAATTAATTGATCAAGTGCATCCACGAGAATTTTCATTGCCAGTGGGTCACCAATAGGAATTGTACTAGTTGCTTCATCTTCCTTCTGTAGGATTATCTTAGAGGCAAATACTACACCACCAAGTCCATCTCTACCAGTAGCTTCACCAAAAATCACTGTCTTATGACCTGGAGTAGTTGCAGAGCTTCTCACAACTTTGTCTGCTGTTACTACACCTATACCTACGATATTGACAATACAATTGCCTTCGTAACTGTCATCAAAACCAATATCTCCCCCAATCATGGGAATTCCAACCACATTGCTATAGTCCGAAATTCCTCGTACAACTTGTCCAAGAAAGTGGGCATTTCTTAT
>JAEOST010000330.1 GCA_016840245.1 Candidatus Thorarchaeota archaeon | reverse complement strand
TCCCAATAGTCGGTTCTCGGGTTCTAATGGTCTGAGTTGGTTCCTTGATTTCGGAAATCAAAGAATCCTCTTTGATGTGGGGTATAAAGGCAAGACCCTCCTCCACAATATGAAGCAAATCGGCATTCACCCTGATGACATTGATACACTTGTCCTTTCCCATGCCCATATCGATCACACAGGAGCTCTTCCTTCACTGTTGCAAGCAAGAACGAGCGAGACCCCCCTAACAGTCATAGCGCACCCCAGTGTGATGGAACAGAAGAGTGCATTTAGACTCCTAAATATCGGACTTCCTAAGTTGAACTCCAAATTAAGTAGAATAGTGAATTGGATCCTTGAGCGAAACCTGCACATGATTAATTCGTATCTACATACAACTGGAGAGATTTCCATTCGAGATGAGAGGGATGGCACAGGACGCATCATGCTCCATCAAACAGACAATGGCTGGGAGCAAGATCCAATTCTGGATGATATGTCACTTGTACTTGAGACCGATGAAGGCTTGGTTCTCATCTGTGGTTGTTGTCATGCAGGGCTTCTCAATACATGTGCTCATGTACGAGGGATATTCGGGAGGGACATTGTGTATATCATGGGGGGTACTCATATGAGGTCCTTCTCAGAGGATGAACTGAGCTATGTCGCAGATGTGCTTGAGTCTGAGTATGGCCTACCACGAATGAGTCTAGGTCATTGCACTGGACGGAAACAAGTTAGATGGCTTCAGGAGCGTTTTGGTCCTGAGAAGGTCATCAAACTCTATGCAGGTCAGGAGTATGCCTTCAACGCTCAGGTGTTAATCTCAAAACCATATCACTATGCATCTAGTTTCGATTAGCTGCGTTTTCCATGGATGAATTCTCTAACCCTTGAGTAAACAGCTTCTGTATCATCTGGATCATAGTTTCCAAGAACGATAATTGTGTAGCCTGTATCATAGCTCTTGTCCATGAATGCCGACACCCCTGGTGCGCCTCCAGCTATCACCCATCCAGGTATCTCCTTCTTCTCACCATTATTGATGGGTCTGAAAATCATACCCGAATATTCAGGAGAGAGTATCTTGTTGTCGTGCAATGCTAGGTCAAATTTCAACAAGTCGTCTAGTGTTGAATAGCCACCACCTGCTGAACTTCCCTTTGTGCCAATCAAGTAGAAATTACTTCGTCTTGGACCATCCAGACGTTCATCACAGCATTGTTGGAATGTTGTGTATCCTGTTGCCATGTTTGGTTCAAGTGAATCCATCTCAAAGTGATCCGAGTTGTCCATTCCTGCTGGTTTGTAGATGTTCTCCTTGACAAAATCATAGTATTCCAGACCTGAAATTGCTTCAATGATTCTACCAAGCACGACATACCCTGCATTGCTATACTGGTTTCCCTCACCTGGTTCAAAGAGGAGCGGATTATCAATGAAGAGACGTACAAAGTCATCAAGTGTTCTCAGATTGCCTATTGATGCGTGGAACTTCTCACCAAAGTAATCCCCAAGGCCTGAAGTGAATGATAATAGGTGTCGGATGGTGACATTGTTTGCAATTTCCTTTGGGAAATCAGGCAGGTGTTTTCCTACGAAATCATCAAAGTCTAGCTTCCCCTGTTCAACTAGTTTTACAATGGCTACTTTTGTGAATATCTTGTTTATTGAGCCAATGTTGAACTTTGTATCTACCGTGTTTGGAACATTAAATCTCTTTGAGGCTAATCCATATGCTTCTTTGAATATGGATTGTCCATCCTTTGCAATGAGCACTGCTCCCGAGTATCTGTTGTTCTCGGTCTCGTTTTGTAGGAATTCATGAAGTTTCTTCGTATCGAGTTTGTCTTCCATCAGTGTTTCCCCGAAATTAGTTTCGATGTTATCGAAATGATTCGACCTCATCGTTTATAAAGCTGTGTTTCACTGTAATCGCTGTAAGAAGGTGATGCCCATTAGTCCAGAAGAATCATCGAGGATGAAGAGCGTGTCATTGAAGCTGATGGAACTGGTCATAGATCCAGTCAGGGCACAACTCTACTTTGAGGTGTTAGTGAGAGGTGAAGTGACTGCGAAAGAGCTCGTTAAGATTCTACCAGTGAATCGGAGCACACTGACGCATCATCTTACAAAGTTCGTTGAGTCTGGTGTATTATCAGTGGACGTTCCTGATGTAGGACGACCTGTGAAGACTTACCGATTAAATCCCGAGTTTGACGAGACCATTGTCATAGAGGACATATCATCCAAAAAAGTTCGACAACGGGTAATGTTCTTAGAGTCCATGTCAACTCATCTACAAGTCATTGCCAATCTTGCCAAACGGACTGCTCACCAACTATTAGGGGAAACGAGACCTCCCGGTCTGGTAAGCTTCGTCTTCAACCTTCTCTCTGATGATGAGGCAGAAATCTGGAACAAGCACTACTCACAATTCATGAAGAATGTTCAGGATGAATTGAATAGATCATCCAAACCAAAGTGCCCAACTGACTGTACACGTGTTGTATTTTCAGGGATAATTCCTATCATCAGAGAAGAGATGTAGGATGTCTGTTACCACTCTGGGGCAAAATAAGGATCGATAATTCGATCCTCGTCCTCTATTGAATCGATTAGCCTGATGTCATTCTCTTTAAGGTGTATATCCAGAGCTTCATAGTTCTCTCTAAGGTGTTGCTCACTACTTGCCTTTGGTATCGGAATTACATTCTTCTTGCTCAACAACCATGCAAGACTAGCTTGTGTCTCAGTGATACCATGACGTTCTGCAACCTCCTTCACCTCAGGTATATCAGATACACTCCCTTGAGCTAAAGGTGAATAGGCAACCAACCACATGTCATGTTTGTCCACGTAATCCAGCATCTCTACTTGTCTCAGGAGTGGATGCATCTCTATCTGGTTTACTACAAGTGGAGCCTTCGAGATAACCTGAGCCTCATCAAGAAGGGAAGGTGTGAAGTTACTCACG
>JAEOST010000329.1 GCA_016840245.1 Candidatus Thorarchaeota archaeon | reverse complement strand
GATACAAACTATCACTACTTTAACTACATTCCCATTTGTCACGGGAATATAAACGAAGCAAACAACAACCATCCTCCCAATATCAATTCATAAATGAATATCAAGAGTCCTCCCAAATCCCATAGGACCTTGAAGCTCGGTCTCACACGATAGATAGCATTTCCAAGACCATAGATTGCTGCAGCAATTATTCCAAACCATGCCAATAATTCGGGGACAATTAGATAGATGACAAAGGTAATTGAGTATGCAAGTGTCCCAATTGAGAAAAGCATCTGTGCAATAGTGAATGTAGAGTTCTTTCCCTTCAGCAAAGACAAAGCCTGATTGCTTAGTCGTTCTTTATCAACATCAGTGGCGCTTGAATATTGTCCAGCTATGTCACTAAGACTCAAAAATTTCCTCTTGTTGTTTATCTGAATCAGTCCTTCTACTCCTCTACTTGCAAGCCACACAATTCCCAGCAATATGTTGAATGGACTGAATGCAATAAAGAGCAATAGTGCAAGAGTGACAATCACAGCGTGTTCCACAATGACCAAAAATGTACCTGTTCTAAACTTCTGAGGATTCTCATTTATCTCTTGGAGCTTAGCATCTGAGTCTAGTTCACTGAATGTTTCATAACCATATTTTGAAGTTGCAATCATTAGAATTACAATGATAAGTAGAAAGAGGAAGCCAGATAATTCGATAAACACGATTAGTGTCTCCTTTTTATCGTTCTATGTTATTCATCAATCGTGTAGTAGTGAACACAGGCATCATCACCCTGCATCCGACTACTAGTCTTCCGGTGTTTAATTCGACTATTGAATCCTCTGCAAATATACGGGTCAGATATACAGTGAAAACTGGCACCATAATCTCCCCTACCAATAGACAGGTAGGATGCGGCAATTGGACAGTGAGTTGTTACTACTTTGTATCCTCCCTCAGTTTCTTCCATTGTATATTCAGCTTCTGGCCAATCAAGAAAGATACTAAGAAAATCATCCAAAGAATTACTTCCATGAACAGAGGCTTTCTTCGCCCACGTTTTCTCTAGATGTTCTCCAATCATCCTCTCAACAATGTCATCATGCTTGTGTCCAAACTCTTTTTCCCATTCATCAATGAGTATACTCAGTTTTTCTTCATCTTTCCAGCTATTCCGTATCTCCATGGCTCTCTTGAATAGCCGGTCTTCTAACTCAGTCATGATCAATCCTCCTCTAAGGGGTTTCATAATCTTTAGGCAATAGTTATGACTACATTCCCCTTCTTCCGTCCAGTTTCAACATACCTGTGAGCTTCAGCAATTTCCTCAAGTAGATATGTTCTATCAATAACAGGTTTGAGAACTCCTGCCTCAACGAGCTCTTTGATGTAGATCAAGTCTTCGAGCTTACCTTCGGCAGAATCTCCCATCACTCTCTTGCTGCTTCTCATTGTTGCGAACTTTGCCTGAATACCGCGCCGAAGCATCCCAACGCAATCAAGAAAGACTCCTCCTTCCTTTAGAACGTTCATTGATTTTCCGATCGATGCCTTACCCACTGCATCGAATACCGCATCATATGTTTCGTCGCTCTTTGTGAAATCCTCCTGGGTGTAGTCAATCATCTTGTCAGCACCAAGTTCCTTCACCCATCCTTGGTTGGAAGTGCCACAAACTGCAGTTACTTCAGCTCCCAAATGTTTTGCAAGTTGTACTGCATAGGATCCTACACTACTTGATGCACCATAGATGAGTACCTTTTGGCCACTCTGTATATTTCCTCGTTCTATCAAGTAGTACCGCGCGGTGTCCGCTCCAACAGGAACAGCTGCAGATTCTTCTAGAGTTAGGTTTGTGGGTTTAGTAGTAATTGAAGCGTCTTCAGGTAGACAGATGTACTCAGCATATGCGCCAAATGTCCAGCCTGTGCCTCCAAATATCTGGTCACCTGGTCTGAATCGTGACACATCACTACCCACAGCTTCAACCTCTCCAGCCAATTCAAGACCTAGAATCTGGATCTTAGGTCTTCGGATGCCAGTCATCATTCTGACCATGAATGGATCAGGCTTTCGAAAACGCCAATCAGCCGCACATACTGTTGTTGCATGAATTTTAATTAGAACTTCATTGTCCTTCGGAGATGGTTTCTCCATTTCTTTGATTTGAAGAACCTCGGGAGGTCCATATTTTTCATAGACTGCAACTTTCAATTCTCTGTCACCTCATGACCTTTAAACTTGAAGAGTTTGATACCAATAATGACCTGCCATACACCGTTCAGAATCAATCCAAAGAGTGTTCCTATCGTAAGAGGCTCAAATATGATTCCGAAAGTGCCCATTACAGTTAATGCACCAGCTAGTATTACCAGGTAACCAATACGCTTGCCAAAGACTCCTTTCAACATTACTAAACCTAGGATGATCCCTCCGACTCCCAATAGAATTAGAGCCATCCCTGCAAAAACCCCCGACAAGTCCAAGGCATACTGAACTGTGGCAAAATAAGCTGCTCTCTGAGTTGCATCTGCTGAGGCTGCATAGTTCTCTGCAATGGTAACAAGGGATATCACTTGTCCTCGAGAAACAAGGAACATTGGAATAGATGATATCCAAATTGCAGTGCCCAGAAGCATCTGAGACTCATTGAACTTTTTTAGAGAGAAGTATATTCCAAGTACACCCGGCATTAGCAAAAACTCTCCTAATGCAGCTAAAGAGAACAGAAGAGCTGGCGGTAGGGGATTCTCAAGAAATCCCTCGGCTGTCAATGGTAATTGCACTTGAAAGATGAAGATTGAAAGAATGAACCCAAAGAGGATTATTCCTCCTACAATTAAGGAGAGTCCACCTGCTTTGATTACTCCATTCCACGATGATTTGTTATTCATGAAAAGTATACCTCCGATTTCATTTTGGTTGTTGATTTGAAACAAGTGCAGTTGTATTGACTCCTCGCGCCATCAACCAGATTGCCACTGTAAATTCATTTGCTATTATAGGAAGAACTAGAATTAGATTGACAACCATTCCTGGATCAATGCCTGTGTACATCAACATATTGAAGAAAGCTACCAATAGGGCTGCTATAAAGCCCCAAATTGAGATATATCGTGGAATTAATTCTGTTCTATATAATATGAAATAGAAAATCAATGCGCCAAGGATGAAGAACAACGTTAGCATCTCCATGTGCCAATGACGGTCTGCCATTACTAGGGCACCTAATGTTTCAAAGTATGAATTAGCTGGAGAACCAGCTTGTATGTAGGCGTGACTCAAATCAACTAGTGCAATTGCCTTTGTGCTACCCAAGATAGAAAGCAGAGCTTCAACACCTCTGAAACCAAGATATCCGAGAGCTATACCTTCATCATACGTTTTTAGAATTGGATACAGCATTACTGCAATACCAATGACTGCAATCCCATTGAGTGACTCTAGAAGCATACCTACACCCAATTGAGTTGCATTTGGATAGGCCAGAGCAAGATAATCACCTTCAAGAATAGACACTGACACAAATGCACCTAGAATAAGTCCAGCGTAACTAATTAGGAACGATGCTCCAGCAATCCTTGCGTTCCTATTATCAGAATCCATTTCTCTTTCTCCTAACCTAAGTTACTCGTTGTAACCCGCCCATAAACCTCGATGGTGCTGAATCATAAACCTTCCTACGAACCTATGGCTCCTTATAAACCTTGAATGCAAACACTAGCGTTAGTAAAGGAAATAGAAAGTTTGACACTAAAGCCCACGAACTGGTGAATGGGTCGTGCCAACTTGGGTCTGGTACTGCTTGAGAGATATAGACGATGATGTAAATGGATTGCATCAAAAGGAGAATTATGGAAAGTACAATCAAACCTAATATTCCAGACTTCTTTCTGCCTAATAGAAATAGAGCTGTAAGGATACCTACAATGCTGTATATCACGAAGACTGAAACAGCACTTTCTATGTCATTGTAGTGGAATTGGTCCAATCCAATAAGATATCCCCCGAATAGCATACGAAATAGTTGCGTCACTACCAGGGCTATACCAAATCCCGAGAGTCCCTCTATTTGTCTGATTTCACTTACGTTCATATTACCCACCCAGTTATTTTCCTTCAATCACCGTTATGACTACATTGCCCACTTTCTCTCCAGTTTCAACATACCTATGGGCTTCAGCAGTTTGTTCCAAGGGATAGCATCTATCTATAACTGATTTTATCTTTCCAGCCTCGATAAGCTCTTTAATGTAGATTAGATCTTCAGTGCTATTGGTTGCTGTCCCGCCAATTATTTTCTTATTGCTTCTCCATGAAGTCCATCGTCCTCGAATGCTTCGACCCAACTTGGGATATGTTAAGAGATAGATTCCTTTTTCCTTTAGCGATCTAATACAACCAGAATACGATGACTTACCAACCATGTCGAAAATGACATCGTACGTCTTGCCACTCTTGGTAAAATCTTCTTGAGTGTAATCTATGACATGGTCCGCGCCTATGGAGCGTAGTATATCCAATTTCTTCATACTATCCACTGCAGTCACTTCAGCCCCAAAGATTTTCGCGAGCTGTATCGCATAAGGGCCGATAGTTCCACCTGCACCGTTGATCAGGACTTCTTGTCCGGGTTGGATGTTTCCTTTTCTAAGAAGAGATAATGCTTCGAGCCCGCCAACAGGAACAGCGGCGGCTTCAGTAAAGGTCATATTCACAGGTTTTAGTGCCATTGCGCCTGCTTCAGGCTTTTCAGGCAAACATATGTACTCAGCACAAGCACCCGTACCAATGAAACCGGTTGCCGCAAAGACTTGATCATCTACTTTGAATTTTGTAACATCTTTGCCTACTGCTTCAACTTCACCAGCCAACTCCATCCCAAGACTAGTTATCCTCGTTGGTTTTTTGAAACCAATATACATTCGCACAAGGAGTCCCATTAACATAGGATATTCGAGACGTCGCATCTCACAGTCCCCTATCGTTACTGTTGTTGCATGGATCTTGATAAGAACTTCATCGTCCTTTGGATGGGGCTTCTCCACTTCTCTGAACTGAAGAACTTCGGGGGATCCATATTTTGTCCATACAATGGCTTTCATGATTTTCCACCAATACTACGCAGAACACGCGTACAATAGTATTCCTTCATCTATCTATGTTCTTACTTTAATGCTACCGAAAAAAAACAGTTAGTTCTGAACTCATTAAATGAGCTCAGAACTCCTTAGTTCCTTTGTATATTGAAACCATTCACCTGAATTGTGGCTTGATATTCGGTGCGAAGAGGTAGACAACAATCACCACACTGATGACCAGCTGAACGATGTTACCGAAGGGATCAGTGAGTGAGAATATGATTTGTAGAATGTTGACAATTATAGTCCACATCCAAGCCCAGCTCTTCAGGTTCCAGAGTCCAAAGAAGAGTATTAGTCCAATGATTCCAAAGAACAATGGGATTATCGCAAATATAATTGCCCATATACCGAGTATCATTGCAGCCATAAGCGCTAGAGAACCTAACGCAATGAGTACAATTGCTCCAAGTAGTTGTAGAATCGCCAGGATAGTTACTCCTAGTGGTCTTGCCATTTGTAGTTCTTCCTCCATATACAACGTATGTTGCGGGTTTCACTTCATGCAGCAGCGCTTCTAATAAAGTGTCTGAGTTTTCATTTCGCTTTGTAAGGTCCTAGATGCTGAATTAGTCCACTGAATCCAAAGCAAATAGGAATACAAGGTTTGTTAGATACAATTTGGAAGGTCAGTCGTGGTCCACGGTTACTACGATACATCCTCTCTTGCGACCCGTTTCGACATATGTGTGCGCCTCAGGGATTTGCTCAAACGTATAGGTTCTATCGATGACTGATTTGAGCTTGCCATCTTCCATTAGCTGTTTGAGTAAGATCAGATATTCGATGTGGTCCTTACTCTTTCCCACTCCTCCAGAATCCTTGTCAACGTTAAGATAGATTCCTGTTTCCTTTAGTGATACTTTTCTTTGTGAGGATGCCATCTTATCCACGGCGTCAAAGACAACATCATACATTTCACCGCTTTGGGTGAAGTCCTCTTGAGTATAATCAATCACCATATCGGCTCCGAGCTCTTTCACTAATTCTAGATTCCTTGTGCTACAAACACCAGTGACTATTGCTCCAAGGTGCTTGGCAATCTGAACAGCGTATGTGCCTACATTTCCAGAGGCTCCATAGATCAGTACCTTGTGTCCAGGTTGGATATTTCCTTTATTGAGAATCTTAGCGGCTGTAACTCCACCTCCAAGAACTGGAACAGCTTGTTCGTAAGACATGTCCCCAGGTATTGTAGCAATCATACTATCTTCAGGTATGCATTTGTATTGAGCATAGCCCCCAAGACCATCCCAAAATGTAG
>JAEOST010000328.1 GCA_016840245.1 Candidatus Thorarchaeota archaeon | reverse complement strand
CTCGTTATGGTTCGGCAATAATATCTGTACCATTAAGGGATGTATCCACTGCTAACTGGGCGGCTGAGGAACATCGTGTGGATTTGATCTCTCTTGTTGCTCCATTCCATGACAACGTCCTCAGAGATAGTACTGCCAAATTGGCTGCATCTACAGGTACTGCTCTTGAGATTTCATTTGCTCCTCTATTATCAACAAATGGAATGACCAGGGCAAAGATACTCAAGGCGTTCAGAGAAACCGCTAAGACAGCAATTTCAGCAAGGATGCCCATAGTCATCTCTAGCGATGGTAATTCACCCTTGGAAATGAGGTCTCCGTTAGCAATGCAACATATTGGTCTTCTCTTTGGAATGAATGGACATCTTGCTGGAAAGTCTGTCAATGGCATTCCTAGTCAAATCATAGAGAGAAATGAGAGAAGACTTGGAGAGGACTTCATAGCAGAGGGTATTGAGATTGTAAAAAGGAGCGATTCTGAATGAAAACCGAGAGAAAGAGATACGTTCAGTTCAAACTTCATTCGGAAGGCGGAGTAATCGATGAAAAGAGGCTTACACTCATCATTCGTAAGACCCTGCTTTCGCTGTACGGAGAAATCACTCTGGCTGATTCAAAGTTCTTCCTGAACGAGTTTAATCCGGACACAGGAGTGGGAGTGATACAATGCACGTTACCAACACTTGAACGTGTTATAACATCAGCAGCTCTTATCGACCAAATCGATAATACAGCGGTATCATTTCAACCACTCAAGACATCAGGAACGATAAAAGGACTGAAGTAATCTCCTGCTATTCGTCTAAGACTATCGTGACCTCAGTCACACTTTCATCATCAAGTATGTAGGCTGAGCTCTCCCAGCTACCAGTCATTTTGGATGCAATCAGCCAGACTACAGGATTCAGGCGCATATAACGTAAATCGGTGGCTGATGGTTCTGGAGGAGCAGGATGGGAATGGAATACGCATACCAGTTCCTCACCTCGTTCTTCAGCCTCTACCAAGAGTCTGTATTGTTCCTCGGGCTCTACTGCAAAACGAACTCTCGAATCAGCAGAATTCTGTAACATTTCAATTCTAATGACTCTGACAGTAGACTCCTCAGTATAGCCAAAAAGCAGTGCAACGGACTCAAGTGGTAAGCATTCGTCTGCATGTCTATAAAGCTGTTTAAGATGCAAATCTGATAGAAGTAGTGTCAGTTGCACTACTTACGACCTCATGACTAGAATGGAGTCTTTATGTCCTCAAGCACAATACAGGTCTCGACTTCTCCCACGCCATGAACCTTTCCGAGGCTACGTTCTAGAAATTGGCGGAGCTCAGATAAATCGGTCACTGTAATCTTGAGCATGAGACCACAGGCACCATCTAAGAAGTATGCCTCATTGACCTCATCATACTCACGGATCTTCTCCGCGATTCCGGTTGCCTCTTTCATCATTGTCTTGACTCGGATAATGGCACGAATTTGCCTTCCAATCTTAAGTGGATCCAAGACTATGGTGAAGCGTTTAATCACGCCTTCGTTGACAAGTCTGCGGACACGACGTCTAATTGTTACCTCTGTACGTCCAACAGACTCAGCAATCTCTGAATATGACCGTCTTCCATCAGCTTGGAGCATCGAGATTATCTGGTCATCAATTGGGTCAAGTTTCATGGAAATAGCCTCTAATTTGGTCAATCGAAGGTCAATTTGCTTTTGCGCGATATTGTACATATATAGCTACTGTTATGAACGATGCCGAAATGATTTGTGAACGAAATCGTCATTATTTGTATGATTAAAGAACTCTTAATTCTTCTTCAAGTATCTGATGTGGCTTTGGAGACATTACAGCATAGAGCTCGATATGGTCGATGAGGCCTGGAGCATTGCGGATCTTCTTCTCTAGCAGCTCCTGAATTTGAAATATTCCGGATGCATTGTTCATTATTACTTCGATCCTGACTGTCTTCGTCTCACCCTTTCGAATATTCACTCTCTCAATAGCCATAGCTGATGCTGAGTGGATATTCACACTTCCTGCCTCGAAAGGTATTCTCGCTCGACCCTTTGTCATATCTAATGCATCAGCAATACCTACAACACCAGCTTCCACAGTGTATGGAGTAGCTGATATGTCATGACAATAGATTGCATGAAGGATGTGTCCTCTGATGTGCACCTGTTTTCGTCTGTCGTCTGGATAGACCTTTGTGAGTATCTTGTCGATTATCGTGTTAGTGAGGGCTACTGTGAATATATCGTGATTAGTTCTGGACACAACCATTCCAATATCATGGAGATAACAGCCCATCATGACTACCAACTGGGCGTCCTTGATATCACCTGTTTCGTCTTGGACAATTGTTGGAGCTATACCCTTGCTGAGTTCCTTGAATAACCGGACTCCGTTCATCACTACAATTAGCGAATGCGTATGACCATGGTCTGAAAAACCCATTCTATCAATGGCCATTCGGTTCGAGTCCTCAAGAAGTGTCTGAACCTCAACATCACTCTCAAGACTATCAAATGCAATTGTACATAGTTCGTTATCTTTGAATAGCCTCCGCACTCTATCTCTCAGCGGATGGCGTGTTTTTTGATTCTTTGCCAAAATTATCATTCCCCCGATAGGACGTACACTACGTCAATATCTGTTCTTTGATTATTCAATTATCGACTTGTTTTGACTTAAATCTATCACCCTGTGCAAATAATCTTGGACTAGGATATGACAACTGGTACAGGATGATCAGATACTGGAGTTGGTTCATTCTGCTCTCGACGTAGAATGTAGTATCCAGAGACTATGAGTAAGTATGAGATGTATGCCACCACTTCCAACGCTGAGGGATTACCATTGTATCCGAAAAGCGTCTTTGCGAGGGTACCAATAGCACCCTTCTCATGGAGTAATGGATAACTCCCATCAGGAAGTAATGGTGGATTGATATCCCAGACCTCAATTGGACCAATGAGTAGGAGTCCAGCCTCTTGTAGCTCATGTATACCATATGCTATCATCCCAGCCGCAAATAGCACCAAGAGGATAGAAGTTGAGTTGAAGAGAGCCTTGAGGCTTATCTTTAGAGAGCCTTGGTATATTCCTATGCCAATAGCAAAGGCAATGGTCAAACCCAGAGCCATACCTAGGTATGTCACCAGGCCATCTTGTATAACAAGTGCTGTGGTGAAGAGGACAAGTTCAACACCCTCACGCAGTATCAGAGCGAAGCTCAACAATAGAAGACCTAGGCCGCTCTGAACTCCGGTACTTCTTTGCATAGAGCCCTCAATCTCTGATGAGATTCCTGAACCTGCTTTCCACATCCATAGAATCATAGTTGTGAGTAAGAAAGATGCTACTAGGACTACTGAACCCTCAAATATAGCTAAGGCAGGACCCTCAAAGATTCCCCATATACCAGCCATGATAATTGCAGTTGCAACACTTGCCACGATAGAGAAAGCCACTCCCCCAAATACATAGTGTTTCAGATCATTCTGGTTGGTCTTTCGTAGATATGATAGCATAATTGCTAGAATCAGTGCTATCTCAATACCTTCTCTCAGGGATACAATCAATGGTGTGACTATCATCCGGTCTCACTTCAGAGGGAAATATATTAACTATTGTTAATAAACTTGGGATAGGGCTATTTTCTGACCCGGACTATTCTTCCTGCAGTAGCATGGAGAATCTCACTTGGGGAAATACGAAGTAGATGATGGTCACTACCTCCACCACCAACTACAGACTCCATCTGCATTACTCTGGGATCAATGAGTACAATGCCTTTCTCTATTGAGATAGGAGGTGTGCCACCAACCTCGTACTCAGTGAGTTGAAGAGCCTCCTCAGGTGTCGCAAGACGTGGGGTATCGGTGTTCAGTGCCTTCCCAATTCTCTTAGAACTCGCCCTATCAGTCCCGTTCACAATTGCTAGAATGGTCTTCTCTTCAGACCCTATGAAGACAACTGTCTTGATGAAATGGTCTGGGTGTACGCCTAGTTCCTTGGATGCTGCTTCAACTGAGTGAACACGTCCACTCATGGTCAGGATTTTAGCATCTAGACCCTTCTCATCGATGTACCTCTGCAGATCTTCATTGTTCATCAACAAGACCCCTGACTCCAACAGTCTTGATGTTTTGTAAATATATCGTCAAAATCTACTCGCATAGGACATCTATTAAGATGGTTACCATGAATTGGCTTTGATGAGTGATGCCAAAACTAGAGAGACCCACTCGATTACGAGTATTGCTACAGGTAGTCTACCCCCCTGTAATCTGGGGGATTGGCGCCGCACTGCTTGCGGTTATTGGATTTAGTAATATTGAGGTTCCGATGGCCTTTGTCATTGGTTTTTGTGTGGGTCTAGTTCATGATCTAGTACTGGTTGCTATGGGTGTGATGGGGTATGGGAGCTGGGTATTCGGAAATCGTGTCTGGAGAAGACTTGGAGAGGGAGTAGGAAAATACGAGGAGGGAATGTGGCAGGAGGCCCTTGGAATATTCACAGAGATTCTTGATGAGGTTCCGTCCTATCAGAGTGCCCTGTATTATGCAGTCTGCTGTCAAATTGAGTTAGAGAACTGGGAAGAGGTAGAAAGCCTCTCTGAAAAGTACCTGAGGATATATCCAGATGAGCCCGATGTGATTAAGGCACTTGAGCAGGCTCGACAGAATCAGTGATCAATCTATAAAACTAATACTATGATCCTGTCATCTGAAGACTCTGGCTAACTAAGTTCACGGACACCTTCGCAGTGAACATTCCAAGGAATACCAGTACCACTGTTCCAACTATGTAGACCATTAGCACCAGGAATTTACCATCTTCAAACATCGTGAAGGCTTCAAGACCAAAGGTTGACATGGTCGTAAATGCACCAAATACTCCAATTGTGAGAAAGATTCGAATGTCTGGAGAGATGAACTCGACCAACTCTGCTGAATAGACCACTAGGCCTAACAATAGAGTGCCTACAAAGTTCACGACTAGCGTTCCTACCGGGAATATCGAGTTATTATCTTGGACTATACTTGAGAGTATATACCGGAGTATCGCTCCGACAAATCCACCTATGCCTACTAACAACAGTTCTCTCATGAAATCACTCTGTATAAAAGAAGTCATCAGCTCGAGGCGGTTCCGACAGAGTCGCGGTGGACTTCATCACCTAAGCAAGTCGGGTTTCTTTGTGTGTATCAAATAAAGATACTGCTGATGACATCATACTCGTGTGGTGTAAAATCCCGGAAAAGTCCGATGTGTCACATTCGTATCAAGTTCCATCATGTTTCTCAATTCTGGTTTTCAATCTGAATTGGTACATCATAATCACAACCCAAAGAAAATAGCTATAAACTGCAATCTTCTGGAGAAGAGCCGCATATGGACCAATTGGATCCACCATAAGAACAACACCAATGGCAAGCACAATCAAGCCAACGAGTCCGTACAAATATGGATACCTTCGCCCAAGCAGGATGGCTATAGAATAAAGAAGAATAGCAATCGAAAAGAGAGAGAACTGAACTAGCACTAGTACGAAATGTATCTCTAGTTGAGTGTCGATAGTAAACAGGGCAACTCCTATCAAAACGGGAGAGCAAATCAATCCCACCACTGATCCTAATAGGCTTGAGATTCTCTCAACTCTAGATTGGCTGAAGAATTTGAAGAGTCCAAGCCAATAGGGTACAAGGGTAATCGAAACAGTTGCTAATGCAATGAAGAACAATATTGCAGATGTCGTATTCACATCACTATTCCTTGCTGTCACTGCTCCCAAATCGCTGAAGTAATAGTTGAAGTAGTCATATCCTCCAGGGTAGAAGAATGCAGCCAAGAATGTCAAGAGAAAGAACTGTAAGACACCATACAGGATTAACACACGCACTTTTCCTGTCATATCCGGAAGTCGTTCGGCAATCATACGATTTCGTGTGTTCTTCTCTGCTTCCTTTTACTATTGTTCGAACAGCGCAACCCGTAGCCCTGGGATGTCTAGATGTTTGAACTAATTCGAATTATTGTATTGAGTGTCTGAGTCATATGAGACTTTGACTAGAGTCTAATCGGATTCAGGCCTATCTCGCGTATCTCATCCGCGAAGGTGTTGATCTCCTGAGCGAACTTGTTTCCCTCGGCTGCACTCACGAAGACCATCTTTCTGCTGTATCATGCATCAAATGGAATTCTATCTGTTACCTTCAATATCCTTTGCAACTTTCAGTACTTGGATATAGACTTTGGAGTCCAATCTGAATCCTAGATCAATCATTCTTTCAAGGACTAGAGTGAGTTCATTTAGTGTGAGTAGTAACTCTGAGAGAGCACGTAGAAGGACACCAACTGTTCCTAAACAACTGATCCCAAGGACTTCTGCTGTACTCCGGCCCATCTTATCATCAATCAGAAGAAGAGCATCTTCACTCTTGGCAAGCAGTACTGCTGCAGCCTCACCTATCTGGATACCAGACCCTTCTGCCAATCGCTTCGCATCTCCAGTAACTGAGGGCTCTACACGTATCCATTCTTCACTGACTGCGTCGTTCACCACAATCGAGTCAGGAGACTTCTGGAGACCACATACCTCCTCAAATACCTCCTCTGGAATCATGACAGCCTGAAACAGGTCCTTTAGAAGAGCTAGCTTACCTACACTTGCAAGATAGATCAAAGGACTGGCATTACTGACCACTTTCTTGATCCTTGACAAATGCTAAGTCACGCTCCAAGTCTTCCACATCATAGGATATCGGGATTGATACCCTGTCGGCCTCTTGCATCATTGCTCTTAGTGAGATTCCTGCCATTTCTGCAGCCTTCCACAGTGACACCTGCCTCTCTCTGTATGCCTTGAGTGCTCGTTCTAAGAGAAATTTCTGGATTCCTATATCGAGAGCTCTTCTGATCAGTTCGGAGCGGTCTATATGCTCCTCTCTGGCAATGAGTTCGAGCTTCTTAATCATCTCTTCTGGCAGTCTAGCTGTCACTGTTTCCATCATGGGTCGTGTGCATTATATTATTTTGCACACATAAGTCTTTCTTCCTCTTAGAGTATCACATTCGTATCGGGTTCGGGCCTATCTCTCGTATCTCGTCTGCGAAGGTGTTGATCTCCTGTGCGAACTTGCTTCCATCAGGCACAGCTATATGCAAAGTATGTGTTATCATTCACAGGACAATGGATATATCAAAAAATAACAATCCATTCAGTTGGAGTGTTTGTGAATACTTGAAGTATAAGTGGGGTGTCGCGTTTCTTTTACTATTACCATTGAATCTGACTATCACTCTCAATGAGTACAACATACAATATAGTAATCCTCACCTCAGCAAGATGAATAGTCTTTCAACTAATTCCAATGCTGAATGGCTTTCAGCATGGCAATATAGATACATGTTCACATTTGAGAAACCACCAGAAGCAGGAACGAATTTCAATCTTCCATTTTATATCAACTATAATTGGCAAGGATGTGGTCAATATGCAACAGGTACTGTAGATTATGGTATCAATGCGTTATGCCAACCAGATTTTGATGATATAAGATTCACAGCAGCAGATGGTTTTACACTCTTAGACTACTGGTGTGAGAGAAGTGTTCTAAGTGATTATGCAATCTTTTGGGTTGAAATTTCAGCAGATTTTGCAGACGACGTGTCAATCTTTCTCTACTATGGAAACAATCAAGCAGATACTATTAGTAATGGTAATGCAACCTTTGTCTTATTTGATGATTTTGAGAGGCCAAACTCAACTCTTGTAGGAAATGGATGGAATGAAGATGAAGGTGGTGGTGAAGCAAGCATTGAGAATGGAATGTTAAAGATAGAACAGTATGAGGACAGATTTTGTCATATCGAGAAAGATGCTCCGCAACTAACTGAGTTCACTGTTCATACCAGACTAATACCCGACCCTGATGAAGGTCCAGCAATATCAAGTCATAATTACTGGAGTGCAGGAGTCATTGCTTACTGGGGTACTTACTCATGGTACAGGACTGGACGTAGCTATGACCATCTTATGGCAAGTATCAAAATTAACGCATCTATAGATACGCGAGGTTCTGAACAAGATTTACAATATTATCCACGGGAAATTGATCTTAGGATTGTATCCACTGGTGATGAAATAGGATCTCAATACAGCTCAAGTGATGGAAAAGTCTTTCAATATTTTGATAATTGGGGAAGTCCTGCAACCTTCATGGAACCACCGAAATTAATTATTTTGGGGAGAGGTTATTCAGATAATCAAGAATTCAATAACAATGCAGATTTGGACAATAGTAGAGCAGAAAGTGATTCTATTAGAACAACATATTTCGAGCATGTTTTTGTCAGAAAGTATGCGTCTGATACGACATGGATTAAGGAGTTTGGTGAGCAGGAAACCAATACAAATTTCTCGACAAATAATCCGTCTGGCCCCATTCTGACCAACATACCATTTTGGGCTGGAAGTATATGTATAGTATCAATCATCTTGGTAGTTATTGTGCTAGTAAAACGACAGCCGGAGAAATCTATGCCACCTTCGTAATTCTTGTCCTAGTATCACGCTTCAAATCGCATAGTGATTAGTATAGATTTACATTCGTATCGGGTTCGGGCCTATCTCTCGTATCTCATCCGCGAAGGTGTTGATCTCCTGGGCGAACTTGTCACCCTCTGCTGCTGAGACCATCACCATCTTCACACGACCCTCCTCGATCCCCAGACTTGCTATCAGCTTCCGTGCAAACCTGACCCGCCTCTCAGCTCCCAGATTCCCCGTCTTGTACGCACAGTCTCCGGGATGGCACCCAATGATCAACACACCATCCGCACCCTCTTGCAGCGCCTTCAGGATGAAGTTGATGTCCAGCCTCGCTGTGCACGGCATTCTGATTATCCTTGACGTGATGTCGTACTGCAACTTCATCGTTCCCGCTAGGTCGCTCGCTGCATACATGCACTGCATACAACCCAGCGCCACAATCCTCATGTCTTTAGGAGGCATAGATTTGAATTCACCCATTTAGACTGCTGATGATTGGGTCGATTCAGCCCCCATATAATCTTTCATATTTGTTGATACCATAGGATGCATGCACCAACCTGTTG
>JAEOST010000327.1 GCA_016840245.1 Candidatus Thorarchaeota archaeon | reverse complement strand
GGATTCCAGAGTGCCACCACAGTTAAAGCTATAACAATCCATCCTCTTCCACTTGTTAATCCCTCAGTCCAAGATGGATTGAATGCACAGGAGAGGTACGCACCTCCAAGTCCACATAGCATACCTCCAACAATGACACAAGCATAACGGATCATTATTACATTGACACCTTGGGTATAAGCAGCTGTTGGATTTTCACCAACTGTTCTAATCTTTATCCCAAGTCGAGTCTTGAAGATAAGAATCCAAAGTGCTGGAACAAGTATGAAGGAGATATAGACAAGTATGTCTTTGTTGAAAAGAATCTCACCGATTACAGGAATGCTACTAAGCAGAGGAATTGGGATTGGTTCAATAGATTGTATTGTAGTTCCCACAAAACCCCGTCCAATCAGACCACTTAAACCAGTACCGAAAATAGTTAGTGCAATTCCAGAAACAACCTGATTTCTATTGAGTGTAATTGACACAACTGAATGGAGGAGACCTAGGAGACCTCCAAGAAGAACTCCCACTAGTATTCCAAATGCCACATTACCTGTGAGGTAAGTTGCTCCAAATGAACTTGCAGCACTGGAGATAATGATTCCTTCCACCCCAAGATTCAAGATTCCTGAACGTTCTGTTAGTACTTCCCCTAGCGTAGGTATCAGAAAGAATGTAGATGCTGCAACAATGGATGAACCAACGAATTCAACAACTTCAAAGCTCATTTGTTTCTCCTCCATCCAATTCTATATCTCATGAAGAATTCAGCAACTAACACAAAGAACAGAATAGCTCCATTGAACATATCCACCGTTGAGAAAGGCATACCCAATATTTGAATCTCCACACCACCTGCCAAGAGCCCTGCAAAGAATATCGAGCTCACTAAGATACCAATTGGATTGAGTCCACCTAACCAAGCTACTGCAATCCCTGTAAAACCAAGACCTGTAGATATCTCAGGTCTCAATCGAAGTAAGTTGCCAGCAAGTTCTCCTACTCCCGCAATGCCTGCAAGGCCACCAGAGAGAAGCATTGTGATAATAGCAATCTTCAGATAACTAATTCCAGCTGCTTCTCCTGCTTCTGCATTCTCACCCATGACATTGATTTCATATCCTACTTTTGTCTTAGGAATTCCTTTCTTTGTTCTGACTAATAGGTAATAGACTATCAATGTGATAGCTAAAACCAGAAAAATCGTCACATGAATGGTAGTTTCTCCAAGGGTTGGAATTTGTGCATTTTCAGGGAGTTTTGCTGTTTGAGTAAATCCCCATCCTTCAGGGTCTCTCCAAGGACCTGATACAAGGTAATTAACGAGATACAACGCTGGGAAAACAAGAAGGAAACTTAGTACGACATCAGAGCCTTTGAATTCGCCAACTACTCTGAAAATTGCAACTGGTAGAGCCCAGAGGGCTCCAGCTAGAAATCCAACTCCAAATATGATTGGAATCAACAAGTATGCTGGTAAGTATGCAAAAGTAAATGCTGCCCACGTGGCCGCTATTGTGCCCATCAAAAATTGACCCTCTGCTCCAATGTTGTCAATCTTGGCTCGAAAAGGGATAGCAAGACCTAATGAGATGCACAGTAATGGGATAAAATAAGTCAAGGTTGAAGTGACTCCATATTCTGTGAAAAAGGCTGTTGAGAAGATATTGACATATAGCTCAAACGGATTTATCCCATTCATGACAAATATCACAGCTACCAATCCTAGTCCCAACAACACAGATACAATTCGGACTATCATTCCACCCAATAATTGAGAACCAAACAATGAGGGTCTCTGAGAGCGTTTCTTAACAACGAACTCAGGGAAGAGTCTACGTATACGCTTCAATCCTGATGACAGTTTCTCCTTGCTCATGTTGATACCTCCCCTGACAATCCGTCCGGCACAACACCTCCCATCAGCAAACCTACTGCCTCACGAGTAGCCTCTTCTGACTTCAAAATCCCAATAATCTCTCCTTTGTATATGACGGCTATAACGTCACTCAATGTCAATATCTCTGTGAGATCACTTGAAACCAGTAGTACGGCCGTCCCTTCTTTTCTTGTCTTAAGTATCTCTTCCCGAACAAATTGTGTTGTGGCTACATCTAAACCAAATGTTGGGTTTTCTGCTATCAGTAGTAATCCACGATCTTGTACTATGGATTCTGCTACAGACTTGCCCATCTTTAGAGAAACAAACTTGCAGATATAGCCAAAGATTGGAGGATAGAGCAGAAGCTGAAAAATCGTAACGTAGAGGTACACCTCGGGGTTTGCCGAAGTATAGGCAATAGCAACATACACAATTGGTAAATTCGTTATTATCAGTATGAGTGAGAGTATACCACCATGAACGAATAATCTCACGATGCCACTCTTGGGTTGTATTGACCATATCATTCTAGATAATTTAATGTTAGTCCATCCAAGTGACAAAACTAAAAGAATTGCTGAGAAACCGAATCCTGTTATAACCCAAAATGTATCGAGATAAGCTATCATGAAGAGCCATAGGAATACTACGATGGGTATGGCAAGTGAAGAAAGAAACCCCTGATAGAAATATTTGGACAGGTGTCTAATAAGTTGAAATCCCCTTGACTTGAATAGATTACTCGATTTCAGTGGATTTAGAATTCTTCCTAATCTTCCTTCCGCCTCTTCATGAGTTTTCATTGGAGGAGTAGCTGATTTTCTTGAAAGTTCTCTCGCCACAACCACTTTCTGTCTATTTCCTCCAGACAAGCTACGTACAGGTGTGAATGGACTTGGTGTTTCAATTGCAAATCTCTCTATCAGCTCATCAGACCTAGTTACAAGGTTATCTCTGTCCATGAAGAAACCTTCTGTGTCATCATAATAACTGAGCAGTAGGTTCTCACGGACACTCAGATCTGGGACTAGTGCCTTCTTCCTATTTTCCGGAATGAAAGCAACACCAAGTTCTCTTATCTCCTTCGTTGGTTTATCTGTCACATCCTGACCATCGACTACTATTGAACCAGACTCGACCTTTCTCCAGTGGATAATTGCCTCCACTAGTTCACGTTGTCCGTTTCCAGCTATCCCTGCAAGGCCTACTATCTGGTTGCTATTCACATCAAGATTGATTGAATTGACAACTTGCATACCCATGTCATTGTTGACAACGAGATCCGAAATCCTTAGTTTCGTTGGGCCATCTTCTTGTGGAGGCCTCACTAAGTCATAAAGCACATCTTTGCCTACCATAAGGCGGGCCAGTTCTTTTCTACCCATTTCAGGATTGCTCTTCATCTCATTAACACTACTCTCATCAAGAGATGCTACAACTTGTCCTTTACGTAGAACTGTGATGCGGTCACTAATTTCAATGGCCTCTTCGAGATGGTGTGTGATGATGACGATACTCTTACCCTCCTCCTTCAGTGAGTTGAGCAAGGCAAATAAATTCTCAACTTCAGGGGGAGTGAGCATTGAGGTCGGTTCATCTAGTATCAGTATCTTTGGGTCTGTTATTAGCGCCTTAAGAATCTCGACTCGCTGTTTCTCCCCTCCTGAAAGCTTCCAGACCGGTGTCTTTGGATCTATTGAACCTAGTTGGAATCTTACAAACGCCTTCTCAATCAAATCTTCAATTAGGCTTAATTTCAAGAAGAAACCGGTTGAGAGGCTAAGGATATTCTCTGCAACTGAATGCCTCTCTACCATTGTGCGTGAGAGGTCTTGATAAGCAATGCCAATCCCATTCTCAAGGGCGGCTCTTGGTGAGTTTAAGTCAACAGAAATCCCGTCGAGACGAATTGTTCCACTATCAGGTTCTCGACACAAATTCATGACTAATGTTGATTTTCCGGCTCCATTCTCCCCAAGAAGTGCATGAATTTCTCCTCGTTTTAGTGTGAAATTGACATTTTGGTTTGCTTGGATTTCTGTGCCACCTTCACCCACGAAGGACTTACACACATTCTCCATCTCTAGTATAAGTTCCATCACGGAAACCTCTCAAGACATCTAAAACTATGATACTCTCCTCATCATAGTCTTTTCGGAAAAAAAGGGGAGGGTGGAAACACCCAGTTATGGTGAGGGGTCTCCAATTACTCCTTCTACAAACCAAACTATTGTTAGCAGCTCAAAGGTTGTCGCACGAGTTCCTCCTGGAATCATTAGTGTATGTGCCTGATCATAGATTGGACCAGAGAATGGTTCAAACACAACGTTGACATCACTCATCTGATCATATCTTGTAAAGATAAGGTCATAGACGCTAAGCTCTCCAAGAATGGAATCTGTCACATTGATTGCCTGCAGGTCATCAATGAACACAGTATTGATTGGTTCATCAAATAGACCCCCAAGTTCAATGCCTCCTTCCTTCAGCAACCAGAGATAGTCGACATTTGCAAGATTTGTATTTGTGTACTGACCAAGGTATATCTTCTGAAGAATATCTTCATACATTACACCCCAATCTGCAAGTTGTCCACTAATGCAACTATCATTGGCATAGTATTGCATGGGTGAATAGTGACTAAAGGCGTATACACCTGGATTCTCCTCCGCTACTTGAAGAACAGTAGGAGAGTCTTCAGTGAAAGCCAGCATATCACAACCCGCTGCTATCAAAGATTCAGCTGCGCTTCTTGCCGCTACTGGATCATACCAATCAGTAAGAAGCCATCTAACCTCACAGGTC
>JAEOST010000326.1 GCA_016840245.1 Candidatus Thorarchaeota archaeon | reverse complement strand
CATGACCTCAGGACCGATGAGGTATGATCGAAGATGACACGCACCTCGATTGGAAGTTGCATAGCCTAACGCGTGGCCCTGAACTCCCCGAGGGTCATAAGCTGGAATCTCAAGTCCCTTCACTTGCATTGCAAGCTCAGGTGCACTGTACTTGGTAGATAGGATGCGAGAACCCTCACCTACATCAGCTCCAAGACCTCTAGCATGACCGATGTCTTCTATAAGATCTAGAACACCTTCGGTGCTTCCAAACCTGTAAGGAGCATCCAACTTACCCTCCTGAACAAGTTCCATTGCACAACCAATTGTACTTCCTACAGAGATAGTATCAATTCCTAGTTCATTACAGCGGTGATTTGCCAAGGCAATCCATTCTAGATCATTGATACCACATTGCGGACCAAGTGCCCAGATGGTCTCAAACTCAGGACCACCCATCTCTTGCCCATTAACCTTACTGATTCGTCCACATCCTATTGGGCATCCAAAGCAGTTGTAGGTCCGCACTGCGAGACGCTCAAGTAGTTTCTCTCCAGAAACTCCCTCGGCATCATTGAATCGGCCCTCTTGGAAGTTGTGAGTTGGTAGCATTCCTAACTCATTAATTACATTCACCAACACGGGAGTACCATAGACAGGAAGTGACTTGTCAGTGACCCCGTTCTTCTTAATCAGTCTGCGAGCCCGAGCTACTGCCACATCAAGGTCATCTTTCTTCTCAGGCACTGCTTTTCCAGTTCCCTTGACTACAATGGCCTTGAGAAGTTTTGAGCCCATAACAGCTCCAACACCACCACGTCCAGCTGCTCTGTGTTTGTCAGTCATAATGCTAGCCAGTTTGATCTGATTCTCGCCTCCTGGACCGATGCATGATACTTGTGCCTTGGCGTCTGTATCCTCAAGGAGCATATCAGTAGCCTCAGAAACATCCTTTCCCCAGACTGCTGATGCATCTCGTAGTTCTACATTTTCATTATTAATCCAGAGATAAAGTGGTGAGGATGGTGCCTTTCCTTCAAGTACAATAGCTGCATAACCAGCACGACGAAGCTGTGCTCCAAAGTATCCACCTGCATGGGAATCAAAGATTGTATTTGTCAGTGGAGACTTGGTTATTACAACAAAGCGACCACTTGTAGGAACAGAGGTCGCAGTGGCGGGACCCACTGCAAAGATGAGTATATTTTCGGGAGAAAGAGGATCGACACCAGGTGCAAGATTGTCAAAGAGGTATTTAACGCCTAATCCTCTGCCACCCAAGTAATTTTCAAAAATCTCAGGTGAAAGTGATTCTCGCTTGATTGTTCCGTCACTTAGTGATACTCGAAGAATCACAGCATCAGTATAAGATAATTCAGACAAATCTCATTCCTCCTAGTCGTTGAATATATTCTCCCCACGGTGTTCACATGTGATGCAACGTTGCTTGTACCAGAGATAGACATCTTTTGGTTGTTTGTTGAGACTTGCCAGACGACTTGGACAGTCCCAGCATGGTTTGTCCGGTACCATCCATGAGTCACTGTATTGAGCCCACCTGAAGTCCTCGATAATTGCTATACTGGAACTGGCACCGATTCGTGTTGCACCGGCCTCAATCATCTTGATTG
Organism: Candidatus Thorarchaeota archaeon; assembly: GCA_016840245.1. The sequence continues at coordinate 12,427 of JAEOST010000326.1, read as the reverse complement.
CATCTTTGAAGTTGCGAATACCTCCTGCGGCCTTAACGCCCATTTTGGGTCCCACAGTTTCTCGCATAAGACGGACATCATGAGGAGTTGCACCCATTGGCCCAAAACCTGTAGAAGTCTTAACAAAGTCCGCGCCTGCATCTTTGCAGATTCGACATGCTTCAACGGTCTCATCATCTTTTAGCAGCCCAGTTTCTAAGATCACCTTGACCTCTGCATCTCCTGCAGCTGCAACGACCGCTTCAATATCGGATTGCACAAGGTCGTAGTTTTGTTCCCTATGTGCGCCTACATTCATCACCATGTCGACCTCATGTGACCCTAACCTAACTGCCTCTTTGGTTTCAAAGGCCTTCACCTCAGAACTGGTGGCACCTAACGGAAATCCAGCAACACAACAGACCAGTATATCTGAGTCTTTCAACAACTCAGCAGCATACTCGACTTGAGAGAGATTGATGCATACTGCTCCAAAATTATAGGCAAGTGCCTCATCACAGATTTGCTTCACTTTACTACTCTTTGTGTCAGGTTTGAGTACAGTGTGATCAATCATTTTAGCCAATTGCTCAACGGTAAGCTCCACAGGAACAACTCCGGAGAAGTGTTGCACCCCTCCGTGCTAATAATCTCTTCGAATAGATAGGCAGGGATGTTTTACCTAGCACCCAGATATGCCTGTATGTCATCTAGCACTTCTTTCTGCAAACGGATGACATCATGGACCTCTATCTCTTCGGCCTCTTTCACTACTGAGTTGAGTTGGACAACTGTACCTACAGTATCAATCGAGTTGAAGTCAACTGGAAATTCAACCTCAGCTCCCTTAACAATCAGTTCTGATCGAGTGGGGTGGAGTGAAATGCGTATACTACGAACTATTCCTATTCTTCTGGCTCTGTTATCAAGAACTTCCTTACCTAGTAGTCTACCGGGCATGCTCAATTCGTAGAGCTCGGCTTCGATGCTGGGCATTGTCTCTTCTGTGACCATGTCATTTCGACTCCTTGTTACATCCAAACATGTAGGGGTATTATTATTAAAACGAGTATTATCTTGTGATTGCATACACTCAGCCTGAACACGAGGAATGAGTCTTGGTCAAGAAGGATATCTTTGTAGAAATGGAAGGGATAAAACCCGCCAAGATAGAATACAGAGAGTATCAGATCAATATAGCAGAGGTATCGACCAATAAGAGTACAATGGTCGTATTGAGCACGGGACTTGGAAAGACTGTGATTGCAGCTCTTGTTGCTGCAAAGAGACTCATGCAGTATCCAGATTCTAAGGTGTTAGTTCTTGCACCATCAAGACCACTCGTCGATCAACAGGCTCGCTTTCTAAGAAATGTGCTGGACCTAGATGAAGACCTCATTGTCTATATGACGGGCCATGATCCACCAGAGAGAAGACCCTCTATTTGGAGAGATAGTCGGGTTATTGTGATGACACCTCAAGCTCTGCAAAACGATCTTGTCCAACGGAGATATGATTTGGCAGATGTGTCATTGATTGTTTATGATGAGGCACACAGAGGAGTAGGCAATTATGCATACACCTTCATTGCAGAACTCTATGAGAAACATGGAAAGAACCCCAGGTCACTCGGACTTACTGCATCTCCAGGATATCAGCCTGAGAGTATCAAGAAGATATGTGATAACCTACGTATGCCACATGTAGAGGTCAGAACCGAGAAGAGTCCAGATGTCAGGCAGTATATAGTTGCCATTGATACTGACATACATTATGTCAATCTGCCATCAGAGATCGAGGTCCTGAAGGACATTCTGTATTCGTTGTTGAATGATTATATAGAGCCTGCTAAGCAATACGGTTTTTCACTTCCTAATGCACGTCGTCTAAGTCGGAAAGAGATACTTCGAGTACAAAGTGAAGTCAGAAAGGAGTTGGGCTCTCACACAGATCCCCCTAAACAATTATTCTTCATAATCAAAAACCTCACAGCAGCCCTCAGGATTGTACACCTGTTGGAGTTTGTTGGCACACAGGGTTTGGCGCCTACGTACAGATACATCCAAGGTATGTATGAAGAGGTACGTAACAAGAAGAGCTCAAAGGGTGTAAAGGATCTCATCTCAAGGAATGAATTTAGACAGTTTGAGAATTTATTGAAAGCTTTACTGGATAAAGGACATAGACATCCAAAATCGGATGCATTGCTTGAGCTTGTAAATGAACAGCTCTCTGTCAATCTTGATTCAAGAATTCTAGTTTTTACTCGATTCCGAGACACTGCAGCAGAGGTCGTAGAGACCCTTGAACAGTTAGAGGATGCTAGAGTGAGTCGCTTTGTAGGTCAAAGCTCAAAGGGTTCAGATAAGGGGTTTAGCCAGAAGACACAGATTGCAGTTCTTGAGGGATTCAGGAATAACGAGTTTAACATACTCGTAGCCACTCAAGTGGGGGAGGAGGGGCTTGATATCCCAGAGTGTAATCTTGTGGTCTTCTATGACTGCGTGCCCTCAGTTGTTCCATTTATTCAGCGTAGAGGTAGAACCGGAAGGAGGTCACCCGGTCGTGTAGTAATATTCGTTGCAAGAGGTACGCATGATGAATTCTATCACTGGAGCGTGAAAGCAAAATTGAAGAAAATGCCATCAGCTCTCGAAGAGGTCGAGAAAGACTCAGAGGAAAAACAGACAAGCCTTGAGGACTTTGATCGGGAAGAGGGAGTTGAAGATACAGGTCCTACAGGTACAACCACTCTTGAGAGAAGGGGTGATGATGATGGAATTCAACTCATTGTAGACTCAAGAGAGCTACCTACTGCAGTGGCCAGAGAGCTTGCACGTCTTGATGTCAAAATTACAGGTGAGAGCCTGAAAGTAGGAGACTACATTGCATCTGAAGATGTAGCAGTTGAGAGGAAGGAGGTTGGAGACTTTATACAGTCTCTAATTGATGGTAGGCTTTTCGTCCAGCTTAGTGCACTTAGATCAGCCTATCGACGTCCAGTGCTTATCATTGAAGGCGAACGACTGATTGGTCAGAGAGCAGTGAATCCTGCAGCTCTATATGGAGCACTGGCATCAATTGCTATTCGGATACAAGTCCCCATCCTGTGGACTCAAGATGCCACTGAGACTGCCAATGTGCTCTACAGACTAGCACACCTAGAGCAGGTGAGTTCAAAGAAACCCTTACGAACCAGACCCGGTGAAGTTCGCAGTACTGATGCTGAAACACTCGAGTACATACTCTCAGGTTTCCCAGGTGTTGATACTGTCATATCCAGAGCTATCCTTTCAGAGTTTGGGACTCTTGATGAGGTATTCTCAGCCAACGAGAAGGACCTTCGCAGTGTGAAGGGAGTTGGACCTAAGATAGCTGGACGTATTAGACGCCTTTTGACCACTGTCTATCCAAAATCCACTAAGAAATAGAAGTATGTGTCAGTAGACTTCCGGATTGCGTCCAAGGCCATCGCGGTATGCCTTTCGGAGGAAGTCATTCACACGCTTGCTCAATTCCCAGTAACGTTTGTAGTCTGCATCATTCAGACGGATGATACTGAGTATACTTCGCAAAGTCAGATAGAGACCAGGATCAATCGCGGGAATCTGTTTCATGATTTTCCTTGCATCTACACGACCCTGTGCTGCTAGATGTACACGTTCTGTGAACTCTTCTGCAAGCTGCTTTGTCAAGTTTTCATCATCAAGTGCGAAACCAAGGTCCCTCATGATTCCAACAAGATCAAGTGTACTGTCTAGCTCATCATCGGTTCGATCAGGAAGATTGTCCATATCGCCTGTTGCTATGAAGACGTTTTCAGCAGTTGCCCGCCAGAGCTTTTTCATAACATGAGTGTGACCATTACCTGCGGGGGCATAGCCATCCTGGGTTATCAGTCCTGCACGCTCTAGCTCTTTGAGATGATAACGTACTGTCTGGGGTTTTACCTCTTTCCCAGGTTCTTGTGCTGACAGAAATTCGCATAATTCAGATGAGGACATTCGCCTAGCTCTCAGTGCATGAAGAATAGTCCTTCGACTCTCATCATTGAGTGCCTTGACAGCATGCACCGCCTCTTCTCCAGTAAGAATCTTGACGGTATCCAATCCTGAAACCTCGCTAACAACCATCGTATTCCTCACTCATCACTCTATAAGCGTTCAGATAAGACGGCCTTAGTAATAATACAAAATAATCAGCCAAAGTATATTCCAAAGAGCCCCGAGGGCTCTTGGAAAAGGTGTCACAGCGATTATGCTGGGACATAGATCCACTGCCTCATGTCTTGAAGGCATGGAACACGTTTGATTAACATCTTCTTCAGTAGTTTCCTCAGTGCATAACGAACAGTTCTAGGTGCAAAGGAAACCTTGTCAAGCAATTGCTTGGGGGTCACGCCTTTCTTACCTTCTTTCCTGAGGATGTTGAGAACAATCATCTGGCTCTTAGTGAGCTTCAGATTCTTGAGCTCTTCTTGGAGTTCTGCATCGGTCATCATTGTTTTTATCACCAATATCTCTGCTTAATTATCGTGAATTTTATTTCACGCAACAAGTTATTATGTAACAAAGTCATATATTAATCTATCGCCGTCTGGAGTTGTATGCCGCGGTCTGTCACCGCGGTTGAATTGTTCATACATAAGGAGAATATAGCGGCAAAGAGATAGGACACCTCATTGATAGTGGGCAGGTTCTTTAGTGACAGTTTCTAAAACCATACTCGATTCACAATGAAGAAGGCCGCTATACTCGCCGCAGGCGACTCTACCCGTATGCTGCCATTGTCAGCGAATATCCCAAAACATCTTCTCCCGATAGCAGGACAACCGCTTATCTTCCACACCCTAAAGGCACTTGCTGACGTAGGAATAAAGGAAGTACTCATCGTCAGCGGATATCGTAGCGAGCAGTTGAAGGAAGCAGTTGATGCTGAAGATTGGGGAAACCTAAAAGTCAGCTACGTGATACAAAAAGAGAGGAAAGGTACAGCGCATGCAGCTGGACATGCAAGAGACTTTGCAGGTGACGATCCAATTTTACTCATGAATGGAGATGTCATGGCTGGATCAGGCACATTCAGGGAGCTGATTAAGCACCATAAGAGTGGTGGATTCAGCCTGACAGTATCGGCCTATCCAGTGGATAACCCATCAGCATATGGAATATTCGAGGTGGAGAAGGGAGAAGCCACCAAACTGTTTGAGAAGCCCAAGCCGGGACAGACTGACAGTAATCTATCAAACGCCGGTTTCTATGGTGTGAGTAGTGGACTCTGGGACGCCATTGAAAAGACTGAGCTCTCTGAGAGAGGAGAGTATGAGATTACAGATTCAATTGCGATGCTCATCAATGATGGCACTGTAGGAGCTTACACGATTACATCATGGTGGGTGGATATTGGAAGACCTTGGGATTTACTTGCAGCTAACAAACATGTACTGAGTGGAACATCGAGAAGAATAGACGGAGAAGTAGAGGAGGGTGCTACAATCAAGGGGGAAGTGATTGTAGAGGCTGGTGCAACCATAAGAAGCGGTGCATACATTGAAGGCCCAGTCTATATCGGAAAGGGATCAGTTGTTGGTCCAAACTGTTACATACGGGCATACACATCTCTCTGTGGCAAGGTAAAGATTGGAAATGCAGTTGAAATCAAGAACTGCATAATTATGGATGGGACCAATATAGGTCATCTATCATATGTTGGTGACTCAATAATTGGCAGAAGGTCGAATTTTGGTGCTGGTACGATAACAGCCAATCTCAGGCATGATAACGAAGATGTAAGAGTTACTGTAAAGGAAAAGAGGGTACTCTCAGGTAGGAGAAAACTGGGAGCTATTATAGGCGATGATGTAAAAACAGGAATTGGAACATCAATTGGTCCTGGAGTAGTACTACACCAAGGAGCACGTACTGGTGTTGGAGTGATTGTTGATAGGGACATTCCGGCACATAAGTTGATGATAGCTGAACAAATTAAGACCACAATTGATCTTGATTCTGGGGATTGAGGACGGGGTCTGTGCTGTGTCACGGGAAAAGGTCAAGGAGCATAATGCAATCATCAAGGATATGAGAACTGTTGATGTGATATTTGGTTACTGTTATCCGTCCACCTACAGAGCAGGTATGACTAGTCTTGCTACACATCTGTTCTACTCAGCTCTCAACTCAAGAAACGATACATCCTGTGAGCGGTATTTTCGTTATGACGTTCCAGATCCGGGTCGGTCAGTTGAAACGGGGCGTCTATTGCAGGACAATCATATTGTTGGTTTCTCATTGACGTATGAAGAGGATATATTGCATGTTGTTCAGATGCTTGAGAAGGGAAAAATACCTGTTCTGATCAATCAACGAAGCGTCAAGGATCCAATAGTTATCGCAGGAGGTCCTGTTGTCAGTGCGAATCCAGAACCGTATGTGGACTTTATTGACGCATTCGTCATAGGGGAAGGAGACCTTGTCATTCACGATCTTGTTTCAACTGTAAAAGAATCGGAGTCAAGAAGCCATGCACTCGCTCAATTTGCAGAGATTCCGGGTGTCTATGTTCCTAGTTTAGAGCAGTCATCAGTTAGTAGACTAATCATGGTTGATTTGGATGAGATATTCCATCCCACCGTTCAGATAGTCCCTGACGTTCCAAAAGGAGCGCATCGTGAACCAGTTTTTGGTAAGTCGTTCTTGACTGAGGTCACCCGTGGCTGCGGACACTCGTGTAAGTTCTGCCTCACAGGACATATCTGTCGTCCCCGTAGGGTACGATCTCTTGAGAAAATAATCGATATTCTAGATACAGGGCTTGAAAGAACTCCGGTAGGAAAGGTTTCATTGATTGGGTCATCCTTGGGGGACCATGATCGTCTCGAAGATATAGCTGAATTTGTTGTATCTCGAAATCTCGAATTGTCAGTCCCTTCACTCCGTGCGGACTCGGTTACTGACAATCTCCTTGCAGTCCTTGTTAAAGGAGGACAGCGAACACTGACCATAGCACCTGAAACTGGATCACCTGAACTCAGAAGAAACATGGGAAAGGGATTGGAAGATAGTGATATTGAGGATGCTGTAAAGCGTGCAGCAGAGGCAGGCCTCTTTTCTGTAAAACTCTACTATATTGTTGGACTTCCAGATGAAACTGAGGGTGACGTTCGAGCAATTGCAGGGCTGACAAAGAAACTGGCCAAACTGGCAAAGATAAGAATCACAGCCAGTGTCAATCCATTTATACCAAAAGCGAACACAAGACTTGAGAGAAATGGGCAACTACCCATAGAAGAACTTCGACGAAGATTGAAGATAATTAACACCGAACTCCGAAATGTTCCAAGGGTCACGGTTGAGTCACTCGACCCTCGAAACGCGCGAATTCAGGCAGCTCTCTCATTGGGTGATAGATCCATTGGAAAGGTGATTCGTATTGCAGCATCACAAGGTGGGCTTAGCGGATGGAGACGTGCTGAGAAAGAAACCGGAGTATCGTTCTTTTCTATTGCGAATGACACTGAAAGAATAGCTGGTAAACTGCCTTGGTCATTCCTTAGGACCCATTGATTAAGTTCTTAAGAGGAAATTCAGAGAAGTATTACGAGTTACACTTTCTGTGACTCTGGTGCAACACCCTGGTGAAGTCTAATGTCAGATGAAAAAGATTTCAGCGAGAAATTCCCAGCTCTAAAAGGAGAATTAGAAGCTGGTCGCACCAAGCAATATCGAATAGATGGAGTCCGTACAGTGACCGAAGATTCTAAAGATTCTGAAGCTGCCCCTGAAGAGCCATACACACCAGATGTTGTGGACTATATTCGAAGATGTGATACCTTGAATCAAGCCTTGGAGATTGTTGATTACTTGCTTAGACAAAACGAAATCACTCAGGGTCAGGCACGAGCAATCAAGAGCCAGCTTAAGAGTGATGGTGTAAGGAGCTTCGGAGCTAAGAAAGAATCGGGTTACTATATGCAACACGGCATAGAGTAACACAGCAGATCGTGCAATTCATACACTTCTCCTGATAGGTCCTTATATACCCATTATACTAACTACTTGTTATCCTAGTGTCATGTTCGCATGAGATTAGGAAATTTGGGGGTATTGAGAGGCATAACAACAGGCCTGTTGACCTCTTGTGTAATTAAGAAACCTCAACCAACAGAGTTCTAGCTAAATATAACGTTATAGACTGAGAACGAACATCTTAGCTAAGGGGAGGTTGGATTGGTGGCAAGAGAAAAACTGAAACAAGACCTGACTCGAGCTCAGTTACGATTTATTCAGAGAGAGATAGCCCCAGAGATTCAGGGTTTGGATTTGGTGAGCTGGCAGACTGCATGTAGAGCATTTGCACCTATTCATTCAGATCAATTCACACGAAAAGAGTGGTTCGAGAATAATAGACTTCGACTTGGTGCAGCAAGAGAGATTGTGGATTTTGTAGATAGATGGGCAAAAGAACTCAGGAAATCTACAAGACTTGAAACCGTAAGTATGGGAGCAATCAGGATAGGGATAATAGAGGCAGTTAGAGCTGAACAAGAAACACAAGACATGAGATTAGGGAGGCTCAATGTGGTCAAATTGTCAGGATTCAGGACGCTCATCAAATGGGCCGATGAACCTGAAAGGCAGGATGAACCAACTACTCCAACAAGGAGTGGTGTGAGGGGGAGAAAGAGAAGAAAGGGGAAGTTCGAACCACCTGAAGTCGAACTCGTCAAACAAACAGAGATTATTGAGAGGGGATTGTTGAGGGTAACAATCAGTGTCATCAACAACTTCATTCATCCATACCAGAATGTTGAGATTGAGTTGAAGTTAGACCCCAAGTTATCCGTAATTGCTACACGACCGTTCAGTTGGTTTCCGTTAGAACAGAAGATAGTCATTGGATTCCTGGAAGCGTCCCTTGATGCAGACCCCAATGAAACGGAATTGTTTCTTGACCTGATGGCCAATGAAAATTCAGAAAGCTACTCAATTTCTGGTAAAATCATCTATGATGACTGTGAGAAGGGACGAACTGCTGAGAGCAAACTAAGACATCAGAAAATCAAACTCGAGCATTTGTCCTACTCAATGTTTCTATAAGATCTTGCAGAAATGTGGGATCCGTCCAAGCTGCTACTTCGTGATAGGGGTTGTCTTGATTAATCGCATAACTGGCAAGGATTCGAAGTAAATCCCCCTTGAATCCAGTGATTCCGTGTATCTTATGGCCTTGCTGAGAGAATGCCCTCACAATACCCGGACCTGATGGTATGACAATTGATGAATCAACACTCATTCTCGGGTCAAACGTTACAACTGTTCCCACAATGTTTGTCGTCCAGCCATCACCTATAGAAGTGAGATAATTCTTACCAAGGGCGAGATACAGTAGGTCATATCGTGTCTTGCAGACTCTAGCAAAATCCTTTGGTATTGATAGCTGTTGGGACCTACTTTTAATCTCGGATTTCTTCATTCCAGTAAAGCTACACTCGTATGGAGGAACTTTCTCATCCTCCTCAAGTAACCCAAATCCAGCTGATACTATGAAGAGGTGAACTTCAACATCCCTTATTGACCGAAGAATATCCACACCCTTGACCAGCTCTCGACTTTGATTACCCAGATACATATCCCGAGCGATTACCATATGTTCCTTAAGCTGATTCTTCCAAGTCTGAAAGTCACTCGTTGAATTCAAATCTCCACATTTGGGCGCATTTTCAACCATCGTTCGTTTCTTCTTTCCACAACTGCCCACTACACATACACGCATAGTGTTCACCTAGTGTGAGTAAGAGTGGAGATTAACTAGGATTGTAAACCCCTTTGTCTTTTGCCCAAGTGATGGTCTCAGGGTCACATCTTTTCAGCTCTCGTTCTGGAAATTGACTAAGAAGGTCCCAACCAATATCAAGGGTTTCCTCAAATGACCTGTCCTCAAACTCGCCCTGATTGATGAACTTCTGTTCAAAGTCATCTGCAAACTGTAGATACTTCTGGTCACGGTCAGTTAGAGCCTCAGAACCCACAACAGCAACGAGATCTCGAAGATCTCGCCCTTCAGAATAGCCGTAGTATAACTGTGCTTGAACCTCCTTATGGTCGAAACGGGTCATTCCTTCACCGATTCCTTCTTTCATAAGCCTGCTAAGGGATGGACCTGGATCAATTGGAGGATAGAGGCCTCTTCGATGCAGGCCACGGCCAACAATCATCTGACCCTCAGTGATATATCCAGAAAGGTCAGGGATTGGATGGGTCATGTCGTCTTGGGGCATTGACAAAATTGGCATCTGAGTGATAGTACCATTTCTACCCTTGATACGTCCCGCCCTCTCATAGATTAGGCTTAGATCGGTGTAAAGATAGCCAGGATAACCACGTCGACCAGGAACTTCTGAACGGGCAGCGCTAATCTCTCGAAGAGCTTCAGCATAATTTGTCATATCTGTAAGAATAACTAGCACGTGCATGTCAGACTCATAGGCCAGATACTCAGCGGCAGTGAGTGCTACCCTCGGAGTGATAATCCGCTCAATCGCGGGGTCATTAGCAAGATTCAGGAATAGTGCTGTATGTTCTAGTGCACCTGTTTCCTCGAATGAGTTCATAAAGTATTGAGCCTCAGTGGCTGTGATTCCCATCGCTGCAAAGACTATAGCAAAGTCACCCTCTTCACCAGGGATCTTAGCTTGTCGCACGATTTGTGCTGCAATACGATTGTGTGGTAGACCCGAGCCAGAGAAGATAGGTAGTTTTTGCCCACGCACAAGAGTGTTGAGTCCATCGATTACTGAGAGACCAGTCTGGATTGGTTGTCGCGGATATTGTCTGGCATACGGATTGATTGGCGAACCATAGATGTCCCAATGATCTTCAGCCTGAAGAGGTGGGCCTTTGTCTAGAGGTTGACCTGAACCGTCAAGCACACGCCCTAGGATTTCAGTAGAAACAGGGAGCTTGAGAGTTTCTCCTGTAAAACGAGCAGATGTTACATCAACATCTAAGCCACTTGTACCCTCAAATACCTGAATAATAGCACGACCACGGCCTGTTTCAAGAACAGTTCCGGTGAGAATCTCACCACTTGGAGATTGAATCCTTACAACCTCGTTGTATGACACATCATGAGTATGCTCAACTACCAGAATTGGACCACTCACATCTGATACAGTTCTATATGATATCGAAGATTCCTTTGTCATGTCAGAGTCCGCCTAGGTTAATTTAACTGCCAATAGACCGTACGACGGATATTACCAGTTTTAAGAGTTTACCTAAGCATAGTTTGAGGCTTTATATCCATGGAGCAACATGGAAGAAGACTAGAACAGGTGCTAGCATTAGACCTCGAACAATTAGAGACCGTCCTCGTGACATTAAATCGTTCGAAGATGGTGTAAAATAGAGAATTGCACCTGCAAGAACACAGACAGCAAGAAGAATATCACCTATTGTGACGATGAGTGCAATTGTATCGGCATCTGTCATTCCAACAAATTGTAACCAGGAGCTTGTTGCTTGCTCAATAGTTGGTGCGGCAACTCCAGCCATCCCAGCAAGAATGTCAAAAATGAAAGGGCCTACAAAATACAGTAGAACACCAGCTCCGACCAGAATCTTAGCAGTCCCGTCACTTACTCCTGTAACATATACCATCATACCCACTAAAATCAGTATCAGATACCCTCTGATAGACAATGCTAGAAATAGATTCAGAATGCTACTCATTGCATCTAACCATTGCGAATATCCCTCAGTTGGAAGCTGTAACAGATATAGGGAAATCTCATTGAGTGCCATATGACCCACGATAGAGAATACGGATGAGAGAATATATTCGCCACTACTCTACTCGAGTTCGCTCTTCAGGATATGGAAATCAGCCTGAAGTGCTTCTCTGTACTTTGGAAAGCGTAGACCAGCAGCTGGATGATATGTCATGAAGAACATTTGTCCATTGGCTGCCTCATAGAACTTACCGTGAGCTTCAGACATCTTCCATGGACCAATCAGTGATGATATTGCAACAGACCCAAGAAGAACGATTATCTTAGGGGAGATTACATCTATCTGTCGCTCAAGATATGGACGACATGCCTCAACTTCAGCTTTGGTAGGAGTACGATTGTTTGGCGGCCGTGACTTCAGAATGGATGTAATGAACACGTCAGCTCTTTTGATACCAGCCGCAGATAGTGCTTTTGTAAGAAGTTCTCCAGATCTTCCAATAAATGGGCGTCCTGAATCATCCTCCTTTGCACCAGGAGCTTCACCAACGAGCATCAGTTTTGCATTAGCCGGACCCTCGCCAGGAACTGCATTCTTCCGTGTCTTATGAAGTGGACATTTGGTACAGTTCTCAATCTCATCATGAATACAGCTTAGTTCTTTGTCTTGGTTCATGGTATGATTTCATATGTGAAATCAGGCGATAAACACCACTG
>JAEOST010000325.1 GCA_016840245.1 Candidatus Thorarchaeota archaeon | reverse complement strand
GTGTTGGTGTGTTCAACGCTTATGAGAAATCAAAGAGCAATTCAGAGATGCACAACTTTGTCAACTATTTGGTGAATTGGGTCGCCGGTACTAAACTGATATTCCTACTCCTATTGACAGTGATTCTTATCTTTGGTACACCTATGATGCACTTCTGGGCACTTTGGGCACTGATGTTGTCAATCTCAACATTCTACTGGAAACTCTATCCCCTCGTCAAGAAGATGGATAATGAAGACCAACTCGCTACTAAGGGTTATTCGAGGACACTAGGTGGAATGATAACCGTGTTCCTACTCGTGTTCCTGATTGTTTCCATGTACACATTGATTCAGATGTGATCTATAGGCTCTCAGTGAACTCGAGCGACGGTTGCTCGGGTTCATCGTGAACTTTGGGGTCCCAATACATCTCATCGCAGAAAGGGGCTGTGTGTAGAGTCTGAGTGCGTTTCATGTAATGACTTCTAAAGTTGTAATTTGGTGCATCCCCAATGTAACATGAACTCAGATACGCCCATTTCTGATCTTTCAGGTCCTTTAGAACCTCATGGGTTATGCATCTGTCAAACCTATAGAGAATCTTGTGGTCATCCATGATGACCCGTGTGAAGTTTCCCAGACCTATTTCACTCCACCATCTTATTGAGCCATCACTTCTCTCAATCATGGACGATTCTTTGCGTTCAGGGTTTTCCTTCACCTTTGTCTCATATTTCTGTTTCTCATCGCGAAGCATCAGAGATATGATATCTTTCCAGAACTTGGCTCCCTCATCTTCACCGAGAAGCTCAGGACACCCTTTTGCGATATAATAACGAAGTCGTTCATTCTCCTTAGCATGGTTGAAACTTGTGACCTCTATATCTTGGTCAAGATTACCGAAATCGTTTGGCAGTTCAAGCTGATGAATGGTATATTTGGTCAAGAGCATTGTTAGTTCAGGATTATTCTTCAGATATTCCATCTTTTCCACAAGACAGGATACTTGGTCCCAGTCTATCTCAATTAGCCTATCTCCAATCACTTCCGATATTCTGCGTTGAAATGCTGCAATGAATTCCATGAGTATGTCTGGTCTGAGTTCTTCAGTCCAGCGGAGGATGTCATTGATCTTCGAGTAAGAGTCAGTCAGGCGTTTACTGAGTTTGAATTTTATCAACCCTTCTGGATTGTAGGCTTTGTACGAATCTACTTTCATTCTTTCCACTCTCAAGATTTCTGTGAGTCTGTAACAATCTGTTCCAAGAACTCCGAAGTCGGTGGTTGAGCATCAGGATGTACATCGTTGTTCCAGTAGAACTCGATGCAGTAGCCTGCCTGGTACAGTGTCTGAGGCGTGTTCTTTCTCCTTGACTGATTGTTCAACTTCTCTTCTGGCTTACCCGTCCAGCAATATGATAGATAGGCGACCTCCCTGTCCTCAAGATGCTTGACGGAATCGAACACTGGACACTTGTCAAATTTGAGAGCTACCTTGTGGTCATCATATCTAACAACTGTTAGCTCAATTGTGCTCTCTCCCTTCTCACCCTCCTTTATCCAACCTTCAGTTATCTCCTTGATTGGTGGGTGTATCTCTTCATCAGATTTCCTCAATGAATCCTCAGTTGCTCGGAGGACCATTTCTTTCCAGAGCGTGATACCCTCTTCTCGGTCCATGATGTCCACGATTGCTTTCACTCTGTGGTATCGAAAGACATTGGTTGATCTTAGCCAGTCCATGAGAGAGACCTCCACCTCCTTTGATTCTGGTTCGTAATTTCCTGGCAGATTCAGCTTATAGAATACAAACTGAATCATGAGGTCTCTAAGGTCTGGAAATCTGCTTAATTGGTCCAGATCTTTCAAGGTCTTTTCAAAGCTTAGGTTCGAGTGGTCAATAGTAAAATCATCAATGTCCTCACGTAGTCGTTTCTCAAGGGCAAAGACATAGTCCTTGACCCTCTTTGGTTTGAGTTGACTGATGTACCTTAGAACATAGTTCAACCGATTACAGTTGTCTACAATC
>JAEOST010000033.1 GCA_016840245.1 Candidatus Thorarchaeota archaeon | reverse complement strand
CAGATATGCGTATAGAGTGTGACAGCAGGTTGTTGCGGTTCAATGAAACTCTGCTAAGTTATTCAGGTATTCAGAATGTGACACCTGTGGTTCAGACAACGGCATACATTGGAACAAATCGTTTGTTTCTGAGCGGTGTGGATGCGGAGAAATACCTCGAAGTTGGTTCTTTTACAAGTGAAAGTTTCGCTACTGGGACTCCCTCAGAAGTAATGAGCGAGCTAGATGCGACCGAGAACGGTATCATCATCAGTCACTATCATTCACTATTGTGGAACAAGACTGTTGGTGATGAAATCAGAGTCAGATTCAATGGACGGGCAATTGACTTTGTAGTCGTTGGTACGATGAGGAGTGCACCTGGACTCGGTCTGGCTTCATCTACGTATCTCACAGATCCCACAATCGCCACGATATTCAATTTCCAACTTACCGGTGAAGGATTTCTAATTGCTAATGTAGACTTCATGGCTGATCGAGGTTCTTCGAGAGCTGACTTGTTTCTAGTCAAGGCTCTACCCTATGCGAATCTCACTGAAAGTATCAGATCAATAAACAATCTGGATGATGTAAGAGTACTCCTTCCTGAAACTTTCAATGCTGAGGCACGATCCTACACACTTGGTCTCTATCTATCCGGATTTCAAGGCCTCACTATGATTGGCTTCGTGATGTGCACATTCATGGGTCTTGCATCCTTGGCGCTGTTCCTCGGGTCTGCAGTGCTTGAACGAAAATCCGAATATGCGCTATTTCGTGCCATGGGTGGTAGTAAGAGACAAGTAATCTCAATGGTCTTTGGTGAGTTTGCAGGATCAGTGGTCACTGCTATCACAATCAGTGCAATACTCGGAGTTCTGTTTGGATATTCCCTGAGTATCATGTCATTTGGCATATCACCTTTCTCTCCAGCATTAGCTGAGGTTCTTGCGTATCCTCTTGTTGCCCTACTTGCTATTCTTTCCTTGGAGAGTGTTGTCATGCTAGCAAGTTGCTACTTCCCTGCAAAACGAGCAAGTAGCATCGATCCTGCTGGTGCCCTGAGAAATCTCTAGAATGTGGATGCTGTAATTGTTGCTCTACTCAACATCCTTATTTCGACCTTGTGCAATAATATATGTCGCAGACTCGGGTTTGGTAATTACATTTCACTTGAAAACGACTCTCAGAGGGGATTCACCTTGGCTCACACTGGATCAACCCATCTCAAAGGCAGTCCTTGGTGGTCATTCAGTTACGCAGTCGTTTCTCTGAAGAATTACCCACTTCGCAACATTGGAATCGCACTTATTCTTTCGATGGGGGTTGCTCTTCCAACTACGGTCTTCATTTGGACCAGTACAGGAACAGTCATCGGTGTTGAGAACTTCTTTGACAAGTATCCCATTCAGATGGCTCTTGAACCTAGATATGGGGAGACTTGGCTATCAGCAGATATGGAGGGAGCAAGAGCGTTTTCAGATGCACACCGCTTCATTGATACAACATACACAGTACCAACTACAATAGGAATACTAGTAGGTGACTTTTTCCCTGAGTGGTCGTACTATCACTGGCTAGCAAATAATTATGCTCAAGGTGTCAAAGATGCTCGCACACTCCTTGTGACAAATGAGTTACTTGAAACGATAGATGGCTCCTTCGATTATGAGGGTAATTTCACTCTGCAACCTGGTCAGATTCTTGTATCAGACGAGTGGGTCGACTATGCATATGAGGTCCATTCTCTGAGGTTCGGAGTCGGAAGTGTTGTTGGAATCGATGTACTGACCATTGGAAATCAGGACAGTGGTGGGACACCAGAATCACTTGGCAGTCTTCCCCTTCGAAACATGACCATTGCAGGAGTGTATCGCTATAAATCTAGAAGTCACATTTTTCCTGAGACCTTTCCATCAATCTCACGTAAGAACTGGGACCCGATGAGTCCCTATAGTGAAGTAATCTTTGGTATACGTGATTCAGTGCTTATCTTACAGGAGGACATTGGTGATGCTAATGCTACAATTATTGAGAATAGAGGTTTCTTTGAGCCCGGTGTTCTGATCAGCGCTGACAGGGATGTTCTATTTGCCACTGGTCCTGAAAATATCGCTGACAATCTCATCAACTTCAGAAATCAGCTCGAAGAGAAATATCCCGATGTCTTTGTCAATGGTCTAATCGAATTGTGGAACCTGGACACTCTCATCACAGTCTATACACGTAGCCAAGCCCTAACCATTGTAGTTCTTCCAGTTCTAGTAATGAGCATGGCATTGACAGTGTTTACATCTGAGACCTCGATCTCAAGGAGAAAGGGCGAGATTAGCGCATTGCGGTCGAAGGGAGCATCCTTCAACCAGATAATCTCAGCCTTCATGTGGGAATCTATCTTCTTGAGTGTGATTGGACTGTTATTAGGTCTTGGACTTGCAATACTCATGGCTCCTTTTGCGGGGGCGTCCACCGGAGTCTTTGAGGTGGACCCTGTAGTATTTGTGGATTACTTCAATCATACAAGCATTCCACCCGCCGCTATCATAATTGCCTGTGCTATTTCCCTCTATCTTCCAGCTGCATACCTCTTGCACGTATCGAGACGTATTGACGTTGGTGAGATTGGCCAGCCCAGTACTGAGATTCCTGACGAGATAGCTGCTGATCCCCGACTGAAGCGGAATATAGGTCTCTTTGGTGTTCTTCTAATAGGGATTGTTTCAATTCCATCATTAGTTCCACCGGTACAATGGATTGCTACAGTTGAGATAATGCTGGTCACCATCCTGCTCTTCGTGGCCTCCTACTTTGGTTCCCGTTTAATGCAAGAATTCACTTCGCAATTCTCCAAGGGGGCGCGTTTCTTTCTTGGTCAGAGGTATCTCTACCTCAGCAGCAGTCTGAAACGTCGTCGTAGACAGTTCATTCCTCTAATGGCTATACTCACACTCACTCTTACGGCATCAACCATGATGATTATTCAGGGATCGAGTTTCGAAACAACTCTTGACACAGAGCTGACATACGCAATAGGAGGTGGGATGCGTGTTGAGTGCAACAATCGACTCTTTACATTCAACGATACAATCACAACTTATGATGGAATTGGAAAAATCACACCTGTTCTTCGTTATCCTGCAATTGCTGCGAAAAGCAGATTCTTTGTGATGGCTGTGGACCCATCTACTTACCTCAGTTTAGGTACATTCACTAGTGAGAGTTTTGTTAGTGGGTCTCCACAATCAATTCTTACGCAACTCGAAACGACTCGTAATGGAATCATAATCAGCGATTACTTTTCCCATCTCTGGAATAAGAGAGTGGGTGATAATCTCACAATCAATGTGGGCGGTCGATCAATGCACTTTGTGATTGTGGGTACAATGAAGAGCGCCCCGGGTTTTGGAGCGGCATCATCAACAGACCTAACTGATCGTACTCTGGGGTCGATGTTTGGCTTCCAAGTCACAGGAGAAGGATTCGTTCTTGTAAATCTCGACTACATGATTGAACGCACAGGAAAGCGTAGAACCGACCTTTTTCTTTGTGAAACATTTCCATGTGTTGACAAGACGGAGTCAATTAGAAAGATCCGCAGATATCATGAAGTCTGGGTGTATACACCTGACACATTCAAGGCAGAACGCAGGTCGTACTCTTTGGGTCTTTTCATGTCTGGATTCCATGGGCTAGTACTGATTGGATTCATCATGTGTACGGTCATGGCTCTTGCTGCACTTTCGCTATTCCTAGGATCTGCGGTCAATGAACGAAAATCAGAGTACGCACTCTTTCGAGCACTAGGTGGAACTAGACGTCAGGTCTTAACGATGGTCTTTGGTGAGTTCTCAGGTTCTGTAGTAACTGCTATCATGGCCAGTATCATACTAGGACTGACGTTCGGATATACTCTCAGCCTGCTCAGTGTAGGTCTGGCACCTTTCCATCCGCTGCTCTCAGGAATCCTATCATACCCCTCCGTGCTCTTGAGTACAATACTAGTGTTGGAATTTGGAATCATGTTGATAAGCTGCTACTTCCCAGCCCGGAGAGCCAGTTATACTGACCCTGCAACAACTCTGAGAAACCTTTAGTACTTGAAATCACTGTAAGGGATTTTAAGATTGAATACACAGATATATCATGAGGACAGAACTGGAATGACTGAACAAAAAGAGCCCACTAACTTCAGGGGTATAATCTTCCTCGTTCTGATATCTATACTAATCATTTCTCTCTTTTTGGCCTCGTACTATCTATTTGCAGCACAAGATTCAACTCAACAGATTATCTGGTCTACCATGATTGCGATTCTTTGCTTTACTTCATTCATACTCCTTACATGGGATATGGACAAGCTTCAACCATATGCTAACGAGTTGAGAGCATGGCTTGTTCTGTGTATTATCTTTGCCATAATCCTAGTTCTCTTACTATCAGGGATTTTCACCCAACTAGACCCATTATTTGTAGATGCTGCAATATACTACACAATCCACTTTGCTGGTCTTTTACCATTCATTTTTCCCTTCATGCTGATATGCTCTCAGGTATCTCGTCGTATTGAAGAACGCTACATTCAGAAGCGCTCAAAAGGAAGTGATAGCGATGATTCAATTGTTGATTATTCTACTGAACCAATTATCTCTTTTGAATCTCTGACAAAGAGCCTACTTGATCCAGAGCTGATTCCGACCTTACTCTGTCCTAGCTGTGGAGTCATAGTTGATTTTCGAGAAACGCCTGAGTGGTTTGGTCCAACTGCATTCATGTGTCTTACCTGTGACCGCGTTGTCCACATGGAAGAGCTTGGTCTATAGTCAATTTATTCGAACTATGCGCCTGTCGTCAACCTTATCTTGGGTATTTGTCCGACCAGACCTAAGTGTCTGCCATGGTAACGACTCAAGAACTTGATTTCCACGGAGAGTATCCGGAGGATGTTGTTGTCAGTGTTGAGAGCGTGTATAAGATTTTCAAGACACACGAGCTCGAGGTTGTAGCTCTCAGTGGAGTATCACTCCAAATTCTTGAGGGTAAGATCATGTGTGTTGTAGGTCCTAGTGGGTCCGGTAAGACCACTCTGACCAACATCATTGGTGGTATCACTAAAGCTACTGTCGGAAAAGTATACTGGGCTAATCTACGTACAGATATCACAAAGCTCGGTGAGCGTACTCTTACAGATGCCAGACGCTCTTTCATTGGTTTCGTCTTTCAGGTCAATAACCTCCTACCTCATCTCAATGCATGGCAGAACGTAGAGCTTGCTGCACGAATTGCGGGAGTTCCGAGGAAGGTCCGTCAGGAACGAGTTGACAAACTTATCAAACTGGTTGGTTTAGAGGAACGTCGTAGGAACAAGGCAACCACACTCAGCGGCGGTGAACGCTCCAGAGTGGCTATCGCAAGCGCACTTGTCAACCTCATAGATACCGAGGGCAAGGGTCTGGTGCTCTGCGACGAACCAACAGGTGACCTCGATCCCGAAACGGCTGAGCGTATTTTAGACTTATTCCAAGAGTTAAACGAGACTCTGGGTACATCATTCTTCATAGTCACACACAGTCAGCAGGTTGCATCCAAGGCTGATATCACAGTTGAGATTCGTGACGGTGTTATCTCAGGATTCCACGAATCTGGGATTGACCTTGACACACTAGATGGAACTCGAATCGTCAAGCTGGACTCTACGTACCGGCTCCCTATGCCACTTGATCTACTTGAACAGGCTGGAAATCCCTCCGAGTTCAGAATCTCTTACAACGATGGTCGATTTATCCTGGTGCCACAGACTGGCGAACTCGTAGACACGATGCGTATCAAGAAAATACATACCTGCAGAGTATGTGGTCACGAGATTGGAGCTGGTAAGTACATCTGTCCCAATTGTGGAAGTACCTTGTAGCGATATGAAATCACCACTAATACGCCCTTTCCGTTGCATTGGTATTATGCTTTTAATAGCGGATGTTGACTACGGATTGCTAATGGATTCGACCCACATTTCAAGTGTAGTATATCTCAATTGAATCCGACTTAGAAGGAGGTATTCGTAATAACGCAATGTAAGTTTTCCTTTTATGTTGATGATTCCCCTAATCCTCTTTCAGACTCTAGTACTAGTAGTGAGTTGTTACATTCCAGCAAGAAATGCAAGTATGGTCAATCCTGCAACAAATCTCAGGAATCTCTGAAAGAATCATCTAGTTGGTTCTGGAGAGTATCTTGAATAGATAGACCAGTTCTTCTATACACCTAAGACCGGGCATATTTCTCCTAATTGCCAAGCGAACCCTATTGAGAACCTTAACTCGCTGAAGTTCGAGTTCAGTCTTTAGAAATGCCTGGATCTCTTTCCCCTTTTCATCAAAATCTGTGAGTATCAGGACCTCTCTATCAGAACCTGCTTCATTCACAATCTTCTCTACTAATTCATGTCTTGCAAGACCCGATTGCGTTTTTAATATCTGAGCCTTTACACCGAGGTCTCTGAGTACTTTTTCATCTCGTATCCCCTCAACAACAACAATCATCTTTGGGTATTTTTGATCGATATCTCTGAATATCTTGAGTAATTCTATATCGTGCTCTTCAAGCTGCTTCTTGGGTGGTCTTCTCTGACCTTTGCGCCTGCGTCCATTTGGTGGGTTTCTCTTATCCAACAAATCAGCTTCCTTTAGCAGAATCCCATCATGGCTTTATGGCGACCTTCATGGTTTCGCCCTTGCTCATCAGTTCTAGTGCCTCAGTTACCCTCTCTAAGGGCATCTCGTGGGATATTAGTATGTCCGGGTCGACATCACCCGCAATGATTAATTTCAGTGCCTTCTCCACATGCAATGGAGTTAGATGGAAAACACCCTTGATTGTGAGCTGCCCGTAGTGGAATCGAACAGTGTCCACTTCGAACTTTGTACCGGATGCAGCACCACCAAACAGAACAGTCATTCCTGCATCACGAGTCATGTCGATTGCCTGTTCCCAGAGGGCTGGAATCCCCACGGCCTCAATCACAACATCTGCGCCATACCCCGAGGTCTCTTCTTTCACCTTCTCAATTGGATCTTCCTTTGATGGGTCTATGACGATATCAGCGCCGGCCTTCTTTGCCATGCTCCTTCTCAGTTCAGCTAGATCTGACACAATGACATTTGATGCACCAGCCTTCTTAGCTAGCATTATCATCATCTGGCCAATTGGCCCAGCTCCAATCACAGTAACAGTGTCACCAAGTTGGATGTTAGCCTCTTCAATCCCGTGAACAACACAGGCTAATGGCTCAGTAAGGGCTGCATCTCGAAATGAGAGTGAGTCTGGAATTGGATGAGTGTTCCATTGCACTACTGGAGCTGGCACTCGGATGTACTCTGCAAACGAACCATTAACAAGACTGGATTTGAGCTGTGCACAGAGGTTTGGAGACCCCCGTTTACAGAAGAAGCAAGTTCCACATGGTGCGGAGTTTGTTGCAACAACCCTCATACCTGGTTCAAATGCCTCTACTCCCACTCCTACCTCTTCAATGGTTCCTGCGTACTCATGTCCAAACAAAGTAGGAATATGCTGCAGGAGTAGGGGATGGCCTCTCTTGTATGTCTTGACATCCGTTCCACATGTTAATGCGGTCCCTATCTTAATCAGCAATTCGCCAGGACCTATCTCAGGTACATCAGTTTCTTCATACCTGACATCTCAAATTCCATAATATACAGCAGCATGCATCCTACGAGGCATTTGACCACTCCGCGAAACACCATGATTGGTGTGTATAAATCACTT
>JAEOST010000032.1 GCA_016840245.1 Candidatus Thorarchaeota archaeon | reverse complement strand
TTGAGTTGTCTGAGAGATTTCTTCATCAAGCAGTAAACTACCTTCGTCCAGGTGGTTCAGTATACCTTGTGGCCTCATCGCTTGGTGATATTGACAGGCTCAAAGATGTCACTAGATTTGTGGGACTAGAAGTGACGGAGGCTGCAAACAAGAGGTTGTTCTACGAAGAACTTGTAGTTCTAAAGGGGACACTTCAAGGCCCTACAGCAACCGTTTTATGAGTAACCTATTCAATGCGCTGAGGAGTTAACCTAAGTTAACGGGAGAGTACAATCGTGTCCGACGACAAACCCGAGAAGAAGACAAAAAAGAAGACTGCTGCTAAGAAGACAACAAAGAAATCTACGACATCTAAGAAAGCCGCGGACACTGTTGAATCTGGCTCACTAATCTACCTAGATTATGTAGCTAAAAGTAAGGAAGATGGCAAAATCTTCGACCTTACTTTGGAAGAAGTAGCAAAGGAAGAGGGCCTGTACAAAGAGGACGGTTACTATGCACCTCAGTTGGTCGTGGTTGGTTGGAACTGGTTGCTCGAGGCAATCGAGGAAGAACTTGTTGGTATGAAG
Source organism: Candidatus Thorarchaeota archaeon (assembly GCA_016840245.1). Next base: position 3,108 of record JAEOST010000032.1, on the reverse strand, counting down.
ATTGGTGAATCGAAGACCATTGAGGTTCCACCAGACAAAGGTGCAGGCCAGAGAGACCCCGCTAAGGTTAAGCAGATTGCTAAGGCCAAACTAGCCAGACAACGAGTAAGTGGTCAGGTTGGAGAGGAAATCAAGTTCGGTGAAGAACGTGGAGTCATCACCCATGTCTTTGGTAGGACTGTCCGGGTAGACTTCAATCCCCCACTGGCTGGGAAGACTCTAGTGTTTGATGTTACTGTTAGAGAGATCATCACTGACCTAGAGGAGAAGATCTTTGCTGTGGTAAAGAGGCGAATACCTATTTTATCAAGAGAAGAGGTCGGAATCTCAACAAAGAGCAAGATTATCACTATTGAACTGCCACTTAGAACTCGATACATTGAATCAATCCAGTATGCAGAGATTGGTATTGCCATGGATGCACTGAAGGTTCATGAAAAGGCCGATGAGGTCAAACTTGTCGTGTCATGGAAGAGACCTGAGCCTCCTACTGACAATACAACTGCATAAACTTCGAAAACCTACATTGAGAAAACATTTTAAAAGAAACTCGTGAGGAAAAGCCTGTCACTAGTTCTCCAGGGCTTTATCCCACTAACTAAGGAGTATGACAACATGGAACATACGATGAAGCCTCCTGAATCATTGAAGACGGGCACAACAACTGTTGGACTCGTTGCTAAAGACTGCGTTGTCTTAGCAAGTGATCAGAGAGCCACAATGGGATTCTTAATTGCAAATAAGACTGCAAAGAAAATCTACAAAATCACTGATCAGATCGGTGCGACCATAGCAGGGTCAGTTGCTGATGCCCAGGCCATTATGGACCTGTTGAAGGCAGAGGCAAAGCTGTTTGAGATAAAACGTGGTAGACCTATGCGTGTGAGGGCACTGACTCGTCTTTTGAGTAACATCATGTTCCAGGGTCGAGGACTCTACATGCTGCAGAACATAGTGGGTGGATATGACGATGAAGGACCACATATCTACTACACTGACTTCATTGGCTCAGTGTTACCTGACAAATACACCGCAACAGGGTCTGGATCACCAGTAGCTCTAGGTGTACTTGAAGCAGGTTACAAGGACGAGCTAACAAAGAAGAAGGCTATCGATTTAGCCATTCGTGCCGTTGCAGCAGCAATAGAGAGAGATGCAGCCTCTGGAAACTCAATTCTTGTGAGTGTCATTGACAAAGATGGGTATCAGGAGATACCTAAAGACACCATTATGAAGACCTGGAAGCCACAGTAGTACAACTGATTTCTGTTGAACCAATTGTTGGTGACCAGTAGTAGTCTTGGCCTTTGGGCTAGGACAGACAATGGACTAGAATGACTATGTCTAGTTCGACAATTGAGATGTGAATCCTATGCCATCTAACAATGATGATGAATATGTTGATATCCGGGAAGCTGTATTGAAAGCCCTTCCACGTTCTGCGGCAATTAGCTCTGTAGAGTATGAAGGACCCGAAATAGCAATCTATTCCAAAGCTCCCAAGATCCTACTTGATGACGGTGACAGTATTAAGAGTCTAGCACGAAAGATGCGAAAACGAATAGTTGTCAGGTCAGCCCCAGAAGTCAGACTTCAACACGAAGAGGCAGAAAAGACTGTCAGAGAGTTAGTACCAAAAGAGGCAGAGATCACATCTATTGACTTTGATGAATCACGGGGTGAAGTCATCATTGAGGCTCAGAAACCCGGTCTGGTCATTGGACGTAGTGGATCCACACTTAGAGAGATCACCCGGCAGACCTTCTGGCGTCCAAGTGTAATGAGAACCCCACCAATTGAGAGTAAATTAATCAAACAGATCCGTTACATCATCCAGTCAGAGGCATCCAGTCGCAACAAAAGCTTTCGTGACATTGGAAGGCGAATCCATCGTCCACAACTTGTAGACAATGGTTGGATTAGATTGACTGCGATGGGTGGATTCAGAGAAGTAGGTAGACAGTGCATGTTCTTGCAGACATCTGAGTCGAATATCCTTATGGAATGTGGTGTGAACGTGGGTACACCCAGTAAAGCATTTCCAAGACTCGACATGCCAGAGTTCAGCGTTGATAAGTTAGATGCTGTAATCATCACCCATGCGCACCTTGATCATTCAGGCATGGTTCCATTTCTCTTCAAGTACGGTTACCGTGGTCCAGTGTATATGACAGCACCTACCTTGAATCTAGCCACTCTTCTCCAACTGGACTACCTAGATGTGGCAGAGCGAGAAGGTAAGTTGCGACCCTATCGTGACAGGGACGTGAAAGAGGCAATTCTACACACAATTCCTCTGAACTATGGTGAGGTCACTGATATTGCACCTGATATCCGCCTTACACTGCATAATGCAGGACACATCTTGGGTTCAGCCATCATTCATCTTCACATAGGAGATGGTCAGTACAATCTAGCTTATACTGGTGACTTCAAGTTTGGCAGAACTCGTCTCCTAGAACCTGCTACTTTCACATTTCCGCGTCTGGAAACGCTGATTATTGAAAGTACATACGGACATCCAACAGATAAGATGCCACCGAGACAGGAAGTTGAACGCAAGTTTGCATCTATCATAAGGAGAACTGTGGAGGGCGGTGGAAAGGTCCTCATACCAGTACTGGCTGTTGGTCGTGCTCAGGAGATGATGATTGTCATTGAAGACCTCGTTTCCAAGAAACGTATTCCAAAGATACCAGTCTATATTGAGGGAATGATTGCTCAAGCCACTGCTATTCACACAACTCATCCAGAAGCCCTCAGTAAGAAGATACGAGAGATGATTTTCCATCAAGGCGTTAACCCATTCTTGAGTGAAATATTTGTCCAGGTTGACAATCCAGACCAGCGTGAGGAGATTGTCGAGGGAGAACCTTGTATCATCATGGCCACCTCAGGTATGTTAGCAGGAGGTCCAAGTGTAGAATACTTCAGGCTTCTTGCTCCTGATGCAAAGAATACACTGATGTTCGTATCATATCAGGGCGAGGGTACACTTGGAAGACGAATCCAGAAGGGATGGAAAGAAGTTCAGATGCGTAATCGAGATGGAAAGACAGCAGTCATACCAATCAATATGCACGTAGAAACTGTTGAGGGATTCTCAGG
>JAEOST010000324.1 GCA_016840245.1 Candidatus Thorarchaeota archaeon | reverse complement strand
TACTCAGTCGAGCTATATCATTCTCATTGAGAGTTGCTGTTGGTGGGTACGACTTCAATTCACGAGCTCGTTTACCAAATTGAAATAGCACAGGGGTATGACCACTTATCAACGTTGTAATCTGGTCACGAACCCGTTCAAGAGCCGAGGCCATATCAACTGCTTCAGTTTGTGGAGTCACTAATTCTAAGAGATAATCCATCAATCCACTGATTGTACTAGGTAAAGCAGCATCAGGAGAGGGTTTGGTCTTGTCAGCTGGTTTCTTATCTTTAGGGGGCTTCTTTGCAGTAGTTGCCTCAGGAGGAGCAGATTTTACTGACTCCATCATTTTGGACATTAGCGCAACAGCCTCAGCAATCTCATCTTTAGACGTGTTGTATTTTCGCTCGATATCATCTAATTGGCGAACAATAATCCCAACTATCTCCTTAGTTTCAATGAAGCTGTCACTGAGTTCTTGTACTGTCTCTTCCAGAGTTGAAAGTCCAGCTACATACTGTTGCAAATCATCAATCTTTTTGGAGATTATCTCGCTATCAGAACTATCCTTAATCTCGTTGATACTGTTACCTACACCGACGATGGAACCTAGAATATCATCTAGCTTCTTTTCAATTCCAGAGGCCTCAGAGTTCGCTCTGACCTTATCGAGAGTGGTGCCAAGACCCTGAACAGTTCCCAATACAACATCTATCTTCTTGATAAGATTTTCAGAATCTTTTGATTTCTTAAGTTCACCAATGAGCCCATCAACCTTTTTTCCAAAGGCATCAAGATCCTTAGTTTCTGCTGAGGCTTTGACTCCAGTACCAATCTCCTTCAGGAATCCCATGATATCATCCAGTTTGGATACTGGTGTTACTTCCTTTCTTACGTCTTTCAGCTCTTGCTGAATGGCGGCTAGAGCCTCAGCGAGTTGATCGACTTTCTTTTCCAGTGCACCTATATCGCTTGTTTCGGCAGGCATTACATCCCCTACCTGAGTCGCATCAGTAGTTTTGCTTGATGTGTCGTGGGTTTTTAGGCTTATGGTGTTTCTGCTTTTATAAAAAAACTGGTCTTACACATTCTTTGCCCTGATGATTTCGATATCTAGTGCTTCAAGAATTGGAAACAGATGGGTCTTCTGAGTTGAATTTGTCCCCTTCCAATCAATGATTGCTTGTTTCACCAATTCCTTTGATCGAGAAATCATCTGATGCACAACTTCGTGTGTTATATCATCAAGAGCATATTTTGGCGCTATATGCCCAATTCGTATATCACGCTCTAATACCAATCGATTAAACTTACTGGCATAATGGGTCCCGCCAAAACCAATTGATGTGGAATCAGCTGTGGGTGCCCTAGAGGCGTTCATTGCAGCAGCAGCAACAACTCTTGCACCCTCTTTATTTCTCCAATACTGCTCGTTACTACCTAGCTCAATAAACAGCAGTGGGGTCTCCATAGATGTTGGACCGTGATGCGTAACTTCAAGTGATACATCAAACTCAGTTAATCCCATCTCGTTTCGTTTGTCATTTAACGTTTGCAGAGCAGTAGTAATGAGAGACCCTGCCGATACTGAAAGTTCATGCGGATTTCCACCAAATTGAGCATCTGAGCCGAAGTTACCTGTACTGTGGACAAGTAATGCGGGTTTTCCAGACTCTGCTCGGTGACGCGAGCAAAAGATGAAGGCATCAGGCTGGAAATGTGCCTCGAGATGATTGCAGTGGATTAGGTCGTCTTTTGCGGTCACTAGCAGAGTTGATTCATCACATCTATAGATCGGATTTCCCTCAAAGGATTGTCCAGTGACCTCGAACCCATACTCATTCAATAGGATATCTTTGATGTTTAGACTAGCTATATCACGTTCAGACGTGACTAGTACTCTCAAGTATGGCACTTCCTTACTCAACCTTACAGAGTTCAAGTAGTGGTTCTAGTGAAATATCGAGTTGTAACTTGACCTTTTCTTCAAAAGTATCTAGAATCTCAGCCTCAATCCGTTCTCGGTGGTCTTTAACTCGTTCAAGCTGCCGTTGAATGTCATCTTGAATCCGTAGCATATCATTCGAGTGATATTCTAGGTTTTTCTCAGCCTCTCTCAGAGCAAGTTCAAGCTCTGCATTCTTTGTGTAAATATCAGATCCAGCAAACTCATCACGCTTCGCCTCAATGGATTTCACCTTATCCTGGAGTTCCTTGAGGGAGCCAGTCTTCATCGCCTTAATCTCCTCAAGTGCTCTCCGTGCGAGTCGATCCTTGAGGGACAACTTACGTGTTTCGATGGCCTCTTTCAACCCGTCAAGGCCTGAGATTAGACCAGGGTATCCATCAGATTCTTCTGCAATTGCAGTGTACGGATCCTCAAAGTATTCTATCAATGCCTTTTGGCCTGCTGCTTCAACACGAACTCCTGTATCATGTTGTAAGAACTTCTTAACCTGCTTCTTCAATGGATTGAGTTTCATTCTAAGTAGAGCAGCTACACGCTCAGATTCCTCATCAATATTCAGAAGCTCTGCCACATTTGATGTTGCTATGAATTCTTTGTATGCCTTGTCTGCTGCATTGTGTTCAGCTCTTGCTTGATCTATCTTTAATCGCGCGGTACGTATCTGTTCCTCAAATATCTCCGCACTGAAGCTTAGCTCCTGAAGAGTTTTAATTCGGCTCCCAATGCGTTCGAGGTCCTTCAACCAGTTGAATTCATACAGAAGTTTCCCAAGTCGCTTGACTTCCCTAGAAAGTTCCTTCATGTAAACATCAAGTTGTTTGACTGTGTTCTTGTGTTTCTTATCCATTCGGCGAATCCAGCGAGATCCAGCACCCCATAATTCCTGAATGAACCGATTGATTTCATTTTGTAAGGCTTCAGTACTTTCGTGTGTGATATCCTTGGTAACATAGAAGCTCTCAACAATCTCATTGATCTTCAAAGCAAAACGGGATGCGATGCCAAGTGACTCTGGTTCATCTTCGTCTGCAGCCTCTTTCAAATTTTGTGAGATTTCTCCAATGTCCTTTAGAGCTTGCTCTACAATTTTGTAACTTCTTTCAGCTTGTTTTACAAAATCTTTGGACCTCTTGGAGAGCTGCTTACGGTACCATTTCTCAAGTTGGTCGATGGTCAGAGTAGTCATGGTGTGGCCACACCTAATTTGACAAAACGGCTTTCCTGCACTTTATCAACTTTTTGACCCCGTCAATGTTGTACGACAGAAATAAGCTGAGAAACCTACACTTATATCAAAGCAGAGATAGCTCAAATTCAGCATAGGCCAGTGACCAGTCATGTCCGAAGTCATGGATACCGGTAGACGACACCCTAGACTTGACGTTGCTTACGCAGTTGAATGTGCGTCTTGAGGTAGCGGTCGCGTAGGTTTCTTCATTAAGCGACTCAGCTTGGTGGATAGCAATGGCATGGATCGATTGTTATTGCGAAATCCTGCAGACTACAAGAGCGGGTTCTGGACTTCGTACATCGTTGATGATGTTCTCTATTTCTCTTCGTCAACAGAGAGTAAGAACATCAGCATGGTAACGAACAAGGGAAGCAAAGGTCTTCTTGAGATATCACTTGAACATCATCCAAGCATTCAACCGCTGGTGAAGTTCGGTATTGATGTCTGGAGCTATAACCGTCCGTTTCTACTTGTACGTCATACAGTAACCAACGTGAGTGGGACTGAAGTCAAAGATATGAAGCTATACAGTTTCATGGACTATGACATCGGTGGTCCAAGGTCATACAAGGATGATATCGGTCGATACGACCCAGAAACTGCTCAAATGGTTGCATATGATGACAATGCCTTGTTCGTATCGATGGAATCGAAGCCCAAACCGGACCTCTGGGAGCTTGCATCACCGACAAAGCTCCGAGTCAGTGAGGACAAACGTGACCTTATTGGAAACTTTGAGTTAGGACCTCAAGACATCGCAACTGGGTTGCAATGGAATCTTGGAGATCTCATGGACGGTGAAAGTAAGTCTGTAAAACTTGTGATCGCCTCAGCCATTGACTCTGAAAGGGTGAAGGAAGCCTTGATTGACGGGTGGAAGGTCTTCGATAAGAAGATTCGATGATATTGGTGTGTAAAGCGTAGCAACACCAGTAGAGAACGGGGCAGCACCCTGCAAAAGACCACCCAAAGAAAAAGAAAGGAGAGGGGGTTTCTAGAATCCCCTACTCCCAGTTGTTTTTTCGTTCTAGATATTCTGCAAGCATAGTTGCAGAAGCGGTTAGGGAGGCAGGTCGTCCTCTACTCTCCGAGTCACCGCCCGTTATGAAACCCAGTTCCATCAATGTTCGT
>JAEOST010000323.1 GCA_016840245.1 Candidatus Thorarchaeota archaeon | reverse complement strand
GATTCGTTCCTACGAATCAGGAGATCGCAATAGGGAATTCGATCGGATTACGGCTGAGCTGGAAAGAACAACTGCAAGTCTTGACAGACTTACACGCGACTTAGATGCTGCAAAACAAAAGGCAGAAGTTGCTCAACTCAAAATTGACAGCTATCTTGACCTTATGGAAGATACCGACAAGACAAAGGCGTTCCTGATGGCGGAGGAATACGAAGGAATCACTGTGCGTGAGATTGCCAAGTCTCTTGGAGTGTCACCTGCCACAGTAACAAAATGGGCGGAGGACTTCGTTAAGCTGGGTATTGCACAACTTGTTGATGGTGATAAACTAAAAGCAATGACGGATATTGGGTAGTTGAGCTAAGAACCTTCTACCTTTCGAAAGAATTCCACAACACCAAGCAGTCCATCTATTTTCACAGCACGCTCATAGAGTGGTTTGACTTCTGATAACGACAGGCCATCTTTAGCAAGGAACCTCCTAACAGCAGGTCTCAATATGTCATCAAAGTATGAACTTCTTAATTCTCTAAGGGCAGTGATGAATTCAGGTCCTAATTTGTCTGAGTGCAATGCACTCTTTGCGGCTTCAATGTGAGACCCGCAACTCTGTGGATCTCTTATGTCAAGCCCCTTCTTATCAAGAACCTGCATTGCTAAAAGACGATATTGATCAATGGCACTAGAGTAATCACTAACTGCAAGCATTTTTGTCTCAGAGCATTTCTGTAGAAAGTGTGTGTTATGATCTGCTACTTTCTCTAGAAGACCACTTAACCTTTCAATCTCCTTCGGTTTTGGCATTGCAGAAACCATGGGTATTTTGTCATCAATGCATTTAACGATGTCTCTTCTGTGCTAAATTGGAAAATTGTGTGTAAACCAAAACAGGGATAAGAATTGTACAGGAAACTATTGTGATATGAAAGAAGCTGTACTCTATTCCTCTCTCAAGGATGGCATCAGGTGTAATCTTTGTTCAAGACGATGTGTCATAAAGGAGGATGAATCAGGATTTTGCAGAGTGCGGACAGTCAAGAAAGGTAAGCTATACACAATGGTATATGGCCTTGTAGATGGGATGGCACCAGATCCCATAGAGAAGAAACCACTATTTCATTTTGCACCGGGTTCGAAACCATTTTCAATTAGTACATCTTCATGTAATTTTCGTTGTCAGTTTTGTCTCAACTATCATTCATCTCAGAGGTCTACTCCTGAGGGTCGACGAATGACACCACAGGATATAGTTGATGTCGCTCGTCAGTACAAATGCCAAGGTGTTAGCTACACTTACACGGAACCAACCATCTTCATGGAATTGGCATATGACACTGCAAAAATTGCTCATGAGACTGGAATGTACAATACGTTCGTGACAAATGGATACATGACAGAGGAAGCGATTGATTACATTGCGCCATACCTAGATGCAGCCACTGTTGACTTCAAAGGAAGTGGTAACAGTGAATTCTACAAGCAATATATGGAAGTTCCTAAGGTCAAACCAATCTACGACTCACTATCGCGAATGAAAGAGAAAGGCATCTTCGTTGAGATTACCAATCTGATCATTCCTGAAATCGGCGATCTTGAAGATGATACGCAGCACATGGCGAAGTGGATTGTAGAGAATCTTGGACCACGAACGCCGGTTCACATAACCGCATTCAGCCCAATGTACAAACTCACACACCTACCCAGAACTTCAGCATCTACTTTGGAACGTCATATCAAGATATGTAAAGAAGAAGGTCTCACCTTCGTCTATTCTGGGAACATAGCTGGACATGACTATGAAAACACCTATTGCCCTGAGTGTGGAACTCGAGCTGTAGAACGTTGGTCAGTCTATATGAAGAGCAACAATCTTAGTGAAGAGGGTCGCTGTCCTAACTGCAATGCAGATCTGAATATTGCCGGAGTCAAGTGGATGGGGCGAGAACCTAGCAAACCACGATTCTTCTGAGGAATACTTCATGCATGTTATTGACCCTATTTGGAAACCAGTTAAATCTGGAGGATATGAGTCGGGATTACTTGTATGGAACGATGAGGGGAATAAACCAGATTTTGTATCATTGAAACCGAGTGCTGAGATTTCATGGAGTGTCACCGGTCCAAGAACTTGTGTTGGATTTCGGGATGAGGATGGTAGGAGACAGCGTTGTCCTGAGAAATCTATTATGGTAAAAGGCAAGTCTAGATGCGGTCCATGTTCTGCAATGGATTATGGCGATGCATGTATGAGATGTGATGGCTCAGTTTGTAGAGCGACACCTGAGAGATGGGAGGTATGTAAGACTACACCTTACGTTGTATATTCAGCCCTATTTGGGACATCAAGTGTAAAGGTGGGGGTCTCTACGAAGCGACGTGTCAAAACTCGCTGGGTTGAGCAAGGTGCAGACTATGGTGCAATCATCAAAGAGATTGTTGGGGGCAAAGAAGCTCGACAAATTGAATCCTCAATAGGTAGTATATCAGGCATCACAAAACAAGTGAGAACTTCTAGGAAGCAAAGTATCATTCTAACAAAGCACAGTGAAGCGGAAGCAAGAGAAACAATTGATGAAATAATTGGCCGCCTCAAGTGGGATAACAAGAATGCAATAAAAATCGAAAACTTGTCAGAAAATTACCACCTGCGTGAAGTAGATACAGAACCACAGATTATTGTTAAAGGTCGTAAGCCAATCCAAGATTTGAAAGTGGTGGGCACTGTTATTGGGATGAAGGGTCCTATTATTATTACAAAGGTGGGAGCGATATTCCAATCACTTGATCTTAAGCGCTTGAGCGGTTACAGAATAGATAATACTAAACCTGTAGAAGTTATTGCGCAAACAGGGCTCTTAGATTTCATCTAAGGAACCTCTTTATTGGATTATGTCTCCGGATTGAGTAGCATGACGCAGAATACCCAGGACGAAACAGTGGTCCGGTATCTCTCCCTCGTGCGTAAAGAAGGGGGAGAACCAATAATTGGTATACCTTATCGTGAGATGAGTGTAGATCCCGATCTTGTAGCAAGTTTTGTCTTGGCAGTTATCATCTTCGAGAATAGACAACTCAAGACCTTCACTAAGGAAGGATATGTAGTTGTTATTGAGGAGGGTGATTATGTTGTAGGTCTTCTCATTATAGACAAAGTTGAGGATGACGAACCATACCGTCAGTCAGTTAGAGATATTATTGACGAGTTTGAGAGTAGATACGAGGTCCAGTTGAATAGCTGGAAGGGTGATATCAGACCATTCAGAGAATTTGCCCTCAACATCCTTGGAGTTTATCCATATCGTCGAGTTGAATGGGACTTGATTCCTAGGCTCGTACCTAGATCCGATGCGGCTCCAGACCACAGAGCAAACATACCATGGAGCGTTGGTGAAACTGATGAGAAACTCTCAACAATCGTTGGATTCATTAATGGGAAAAGAACTATCGCAGAAATAATGGAGGCATCTGGATATACAGATGTGGATACCATGGCATTAATCTCAATGCTTGACAGATACAATTGGCTATCATTCTCTATGAAATTGGATGATACAACAGTACTTGTCAAAAAAATGGATCCACCGATGTATCTTATGGGGGTCTATGGAGACCAGCTCTCCCAGCTTGTATCATTGTGTGACGGAACAAGAACATTACTTGAAATCTGTGAGGAGCTGCCATACAACATGGAGGCAGTTAAGACAGTGGCCAAGAACCTTGTCGATGCAGGAGTCTTGGCTCACAGAGAAATGCTGAGGTGAAACAGAAGATGACGATTGATGTTTCAAAGGTACGGTACATAGCCCTGATTCGGCTTGAAGGAGGCGAATCGGTACTAAATGTACCCTATGCTGAACTTACAGTCGATCCTGACCTCATCGCTGGATTTGTCACTGCAGTTATTATATTTGCAAAAACCCCAATCAGAACAATAAGGAAAGCGGCCTACGACATTCTGATTGAGGTTGGAGAGACCGTTCTTGTGTTGCTTGTTGTAGATCCAATTCCAGATGAAACACCATTCAGAAACAAGCTGAAACGAATATTGGACCAAGTTGAGGAAGAGCATGGTGGGAAACTTCGAGAGTTTGAAGGTGATATTAGAAGATTTAGAGAATTCACACTGGATATTTTAAAGGAGTTCCCATATAGTGAACCGGACCTTAGTCTTATCCCTGTGGCGAATTTAGATAACCATGCAATCCCATTCCGAGTAGGGCAAATTGATAGAAAGATAGAACAAGTTGAAGCGTTCATCAACGGAAAAAGAACTCTAATGGAAATCATGGACCTTATTGACCTACCAGAACCAGAAACCATTGCAATATTCTCTGTACTCCATAGATATGGAAGAATCGAGTTCAAGCGTAAACTAACAGAAACAGATGTGTTGTTGAGAAAGGATTGTCCCCAGCTATTCATCGACCGTCTCAAAGCTCAATATGGTGAACCTGTCCAAGAGATCCTCGATCGCTGTGATGGTATAAATTCAATTGGTTCAATAATGGGATCACTCCCCTATGATAGAGATGCTCTCTGGTTTTTGATTAATAAATTAGTAGACGAGGGTTGTGTTGAAACAACCAGTCCAAGTTAGAGCAATTGGTCATTACCTGGAACGCCAATCACATCACTTCTGCACTGTTTACAATGAAAGAACTGACGTATATAGACAGATGCCTCTTTCCTTACAAATTCAATCTCATCAGGCGATGGTTTTCTCCGGTTTGCCATATTTGCACATGGAATGAGTGGGACTATGTTCTGAAGCGCTGCACCACTTTTCGCAATTTCTCTCGCAACAAGAGGTAATTCCAAGTCATTCAGTCCGGGAATCAAGATGGAATTTACTTTCACAAGGATTCCATTTCTTGATGCTTCAAAAACTCCATCTAATTGACTCTCAATCAATTTAATTCCCATCTCAAGTCCGTATTCTAACTTACCATCAATGCGAGCCCATTCGTAGATTATGCATGCTGTTGCAGGATTGATCGCACTAATAGAAACAGAAATTGTATCGATTCCAAGTTCGACTAACTTTGGTACGGAGGGTGCAACCAAGAGTCCATTAGTACTAAGACAGAACTTACAATCAGGTTCTTTTTCGCGAATGTGTTTCAGAGTAGCGAAAGTCGATTCATTGGCTAAAGGCTCACCTGGGCCAGAAATAGCCACAAGAAGCTTCCCATTCCGTTCCTGGATTTCCTCAAGTGCACGATTCGATGCTTCCAAAGGGGTCATTATTCGTCGTGCAACACCAGGTTTTGCAGTATGGCAAGAAGAACCAACTGAGTGATCACAAAAGGCGCATTTAACGTTGCATACACGGGCTACAGGTAAGTGAATCCGAGGTGTAATCCCTTCGCGATCCGATGACCAACAAGGATG
>JAEOST010000322.1 GCA_016840245.1 Candidatus Thorarchaeota archaeon | reverse complement strand
TGGCATCGATGAATTTCTCAGGATGCTCCATCTCCATTAGATCGGAGATTCCCTGCTTTGTAAAAATTGCCTCAACTTTGGTTTCCTTGAAATCAGGTTGCCAGAGATCAAAGAATCCCTGTTCGAGCTGCATATCCATACTACCTCCTAGGTATGCCTGCTTGATTCCACCTACAAAGGTCTCCTGTGCCTTTGTGAGGATGGAGAGCAGGTCTCTGTAAATTTCGAAATTCAGTTTGTGAAATTGCTTTCTTAGTTCTGGCTCTATAGCAGTCATCTGATGTGTGGAGAAATACGAATCATTAGTTCTAGGAATCAGATTGTCCGTTAGGAAACCTGCAAGATCGGTTGTGATATTTGCGAGGTATTTGTTGTCCACATGTCCGACGAACTCGCTCTCAACAAGCCGTTTGAGATGATCTTCAAGAGTTGATGGATAGATATCAATAGCCCTCGCAATCTCACTGAACCGCATTCCTCCCTCAGTATTGAGAAGTAAATGGATTACTTTTAGTCGAGTTTCGGATGCAAGAACCTTGAATAGTTTTTCACCTTGTGTATAGTTCAATTGGACATCCTCGAGGTTATACGGTTCCAACCGTATTATACGACTTAATGACCGCGTGAGCTTATATTGTCTTTGTCCCCTTAACTAAACAGTGAATCCTATGATTGAGTGGTTAAACCTGTTCTTCCTCATCATTAGCACATTCCTCTCATTGTATTTCTATCTCAAGAGTGTGCAACCTGCACAGCTCGAACAAGAGATAGGAGAGATTGCTTTCGAAAAGTGTGAACGCTACCGAGTCTACTCCTCGATCCCATTCGGTCTCTTCTTCATTTCATATGTACTCTATATCTTCTATCCACTGCCGCTAGATAGTTTCATCCCAAACGAGCTTCCTTGGGATTACTCAATATCAATCATCTTGGCGATTCCAATTTTAATCATCTCACTCACACTGATGGGATTGGGCGTAAGAGCTGCTGGTGAGGAGACCCTGCGACCCAAGAAAGACCATGAGATGTACGGTGGAATCTACAATAAGATACGACACCCTCAATCATTAGGTGAAGTTTGGGTTGGACATTTCCTTGCTCTAATTCTTCATAGAACATTCCTGTTCCTGTTTGCATTTGTCTGGATTCCCATCTTCTTCTACATGAGTGTGGTTGAGGAGCGTGATTTAATCATTCGATATGGTCAACCCTACATTGAGTATCGTGATAGAGTTGGAATGTATTTTCCAAAGCGGAGCAAGAAAACAGAATGAGGTTGTAGAATGTTCAAAGTAGATGCAGTAATCAAGAACAATCGTGCTATGTACTGGGCAGGTGTCATTCAGCTAATCTACGGATTAATTGAGGTCACAGACTCAGCTGCAATTGTACTGATATCAATTGGAGTGATTCCAAATATCTATGTGTCATTTATGAGTGTCGATAGTGAGTTTGCTGTTTTGCTTGAGACCTTCCCGGCAGCGTTCATAGTTGTATTCATCTTCTTCACAAGCCTTCGACTGGTATCAGGATATTGGATTCTTCAAAACAAAGCAAAGGGTTTCTGGTTAGCTATCTTAGTAACCGGAGTTACATTCGTTGCTGTCTGGTTCCTCCTACCTATGAGCATAATTGACCTAGCGTGTAGCATTCCATTCGTGATTCTGCTGTTCATGGGATACTTCCGAGACACACCCATACTCACGGATGATTGAGACGATGGGAGATGACGATCGTCGACGAATGCATCATGGTGTGATTGCACACTATAGAAAGAAGGATATGATGCAGTTTGCGATACTTGGTTTCACTCCGTTCATTATCGGTGCAATTGGTATGGCAACATCTAGCATCAGTTATCTTGGATGGAGTATCGACCTAGGATTCATTCAACTGACTGAAGTTGTGCTGATGATTCCTGTCATCTTCACTCTTTCAATGCTCTTCTTTGCTGGAGGAATTGAGTGGTATGTTCTTTGCAGACACTGTCCGTGTTACGAGTATTCAGGTAGCGACCATGGAAATGAGAAACGGTTCTACTGTTTAGCGAACTGGGGTAGTCCTAAGTGGTTTAAGTATGAACCAAGTCCTATCAGTCGTGGAGGTCAGTTCGTATTCCTGTTCTTTGCCCTCTTCTATGTTGTATCTCCTATATTGTATCTCTGGGATCGATGGCCTTTGTTTCTCTTGCAAATAGCTATGTCTATTGCCTTCCTGCTGATACTGCGAAGAACATGGTGTGTGACCTGTCCAAACTTCCATTGCATTTTAAACAATGTACCCAAGGCGAATCGAGAGAAATTCTTAGAGATGCTTGAGTCTGGACAGATATATGGTCAAGAGAGTTAGGGAGTTCCTTCTTTTCTCTCTACTCGAAATTCTCGAAATATGCATTGGTGCCTTGGATAAGGGCGTCTCGTGGGACAAGGTCTTGTGATATTGTTTCAAGTGTGGCATCATCAATTGTCCCTTTTGTAATGAGTTGCTTTCCAGCTTCATTGA
The DNA here is from genome assembly GCA_016840245.1 of Candidatus Thorarchaeota archaeon. The sequence continues at coordinate 4,613 of JAEOST010000322.1, read as the reverse complement.
GAGCATCATAGATATGCGCCACATTCTCAGCTTGTAGGACTTCTTGAAACGCCCATGCATACGGTCTCACTATCGCCCCTGCGAATTCGCGATTTGCATTCTTACTAGCAGCTCGAACATGGTGGATAAGCGATTCAAAGTTATCGCGTTCAGTGAAACCACTGACTGACACTAGCACTATCTTCCCATCCTTTATAACATGGTCGCGTAATGGATGTCTACAGTGGTCATCTCGCACTTCCCAGACCCCCTTTAGGAGTGGGATAGTTCTATCAAGGAATGCCTTCAGTGTGCTTGTCATACCATCGACATAGACTGGAGTGGCATACACCAGAATGTCAGTAATAGCAACTTTAGCTAATGCGTCCTTCATGTCATCCTTCTGAACGCAGACTCCTGGTGTCTTCGTCCAACAATTGAAACATCCGAGACAAGGTTTGATGTCCATCTTCTTTGTGTAGATTTCTTCTACCTCTGCTCCTGCTTCTATCATGCCTTCAATGAATGGTCCAAGTATAACATCTGTACTTGATCGATCAGTTCTAGGACTCCCATTAACAACAAGCACTTTCACTCTGCTTACCTCTCTCAATCAGTGATGAAGTTTTGTCTTAAGAATCATATGCAAGATTCTTCATGAGGTCTATGCCTTCAATAACCGTGGGACAATTATTCGTGCTACAAGTATCTCTAGGATAACAATCACAAACTGTACACCAAGAGCTATAGCATGTTCAAATGGCGAGTTAAGTGTAAGGATTGTCATGGCATAACCTGCTAGCGGTACAGCACTTATCAGTGCACTAAGAGCCATCGAAGCAAAGACAATAACTTGGTCACCAGCGATATTCACAGCTACGACTCTTCCTCCACCTCGAACTCTGTATACAAACGTCCCAACAAGATGACCTATTGAGTATGCACATGGAATTTGAATAATTGGTATCAGAATGATTAGCGGAGTGATTGGGTTAGCTAGAGTAAACCATACGACTAAGATTGTCATTGCTAGAGTGAATTGCAATGTGAATACACGCACCTTAGCGCTTAGTATCATCTTGCTATCTATTGGCAGTCCTTCGTGAAGGGAAGCCCCCTCTGAATCTAACGACAATAATCCCATGAATGAGATACCCGTGAAAACTGTGATGTAACCCGCACCGATAAGAGCAGAAGTACTTCTAAAGAAACCTTCAGTTGCCAATGCGACAATTGGATAGGCTGAGAATATCATTAGGATTGGCATCGCGATGATCATGATTGAGCCAAGATTTCGCGTTGCGAGTTTCATATCTTTCCTGATAATTCCACTAATTGGACTTACAACATCAACACTGATGTCTCTTTGAACTTGTTCTGTACTAGTCGTAACTGCTCCTACACTTACAGATCTTAGCGTGCGTCCACTATACTTGTATGATGATACTGCGAGTAATCCATAGAGCGATGATGCTACTGCACCAATTAGCAGAGTGAGGATTGGTGTGTTGGAACCTGCAATAGCTGCGCTCGAAATAGTACCAAGACTGAATGGAAAGAGCAAAGCTAGAACTGCAACGAAGTTCTCACCAAACCCAACAAGGAATTCTACCAGGTATGGTATTACACCCACCATACTGTATGTTGCGAACATTCCAATGACCGCACCAAGTCCAGCTACTATTCGAACGACACTTGATAATTTACTCTCACTAGATGTGTGTGATTTTACATAGAACCATTTTGAGACCTTAATCAGTGCTCCCATTGAAAGAGCAGTGGTGATGAGACAACATACTAGGACCAGAAGAGCAGTGATGGGTCCAAATACAAGCAGACAGATGAGTGGGTAAACAGCATTGATAACTATTGTAGGTATAATATAGATTCTCCAGAATGATAGTAAGATCATATTCTCAAGATCGCTTCTCGAGAATGGGAGTATTGTAAGAAGCTTCATCCCTTCTGCTCCGAAGAATCCTTGGGTGGCCATGAGATTGAGGAAGAAGACCAGAATGTCGGTCCGTCCGAAAAACAGTGAGATAGATCGTGACATTCTAAGATGCAGCGGGCCAATGTCTTCATCAAAGTAAGCAGCTGCTATGGATACGATGGCTAGCATGACAATGATGAAACCTGACATTCCTCCACTCATTTTATTTGCATTCTTGATCTGCCTGATTATCTTGTCAGGATCTTCCTTGATTCGAGACCTGTTCATTGGATTGGCATCAAGTTGACCCTGAAATCGTATCTCTGAAGATACTATACCTGCAATACGCCATCTCTCACGGAACTTCACTAGGTCAGCGCCTCCCGTAGAGTATCGACACCTTCGCGGACCTCGTCCTCTTCTCCAGTGAGCTTGAGAAAGAGTCTCTCTAGGGTTGCACCCTCTGCCTCAGCCTGACCACGTAATTCATCAAGTGTCCCCTCAGCGACCATCACTCCTTCATCGATGATACCAACTCGGTCACAGAGTCCTTCTGCCATCTCCATGATGTGAGTGCTCAGCAGAACTGCACCACCACTCTCAGCATGGAGCTTCACAACATCCTTCATGATTCGAGCAGTTCTTACATCAAGACCTGAGAATGGTTCATCTAAGATAAGAAGGTCGGGAGCATGAATCATTGAGACAATGAGCATGACTTTCTGTTTGTTTCCTTGAGAGAGTGTTACTACGGTCTTGTCGTAGTGTTGTGTAAAGTCAAGAGCCTTGCTCATCTCGGTAGCTCTATTGAGAGCAACTAGTGGTTCTAACTGTCGTATAGATGCTACAAAGTCAATGAGTTCACGTGCTGACAGTGACTCGTATAGAGATATCTCCTCTGGAACATATCCGACTCGTTTCTTGACCTCTACTGGGCTAGCTAACGTATCCACGCCAAAGACTTTGGATGTTCCTGAGTCCGGATCTAGCAGACCCATGAGGACTTTGAGTGTCGTCGTCTTGCCTGCTCCATTGGGCCCTAGTAATCCATAGATCTCTCCCTCTCTTACATCAAATGTGAGGTCATTCACGGCAACCAAGTCGCCGTAGCTCTTCACAAGACTTCTAATTTCTACTGCGTTCATTTCATCATCTCTCTCCATCAAAACAGAATAAGTAATGGACCTTATTCGATAATATCTCCTCTCGAAAGTATATAACCATTAGTCTCTGAGTAATCTTTTCTGAGCTTGGGTCGTTGGAAATCATTCACTATCACTTCCGTTGGACCTCAGACGAACTCTCCTTTTGACAAATGTCCAGTAACTGTAGAATACTATCCATGCAGTTGTTGGGATGAATCCGAAAAACCAGAATGGACTAACCAAGACAAAATAGCTGTTCATCAGAATGTAGGTTCCTAAATTGATATACCATGATCTCCTCTGCCAACCATGATGTGAAACAATGGTTACGGCTTGAATCGCTGCGTAACCCCTGTCATTGAGTTGGTACAAACCATCACGGTCTGTTGTGATTAACGCACTCATCTTCTTCAGGTGGAAGTCCAGGAGACCGCTACTGTCTATCTTGAACTTCCTCTTCAAGTCAGCAAAACCAGATGGTCGTTTTGCTAGTTCCTTGAGTATCTCTATTCTCAATGGATGAGATATTGCATCAAACACGTCATCAGAGGTCATTGGTATCAAATATTCTTAGGACTCGGTTCTATTTTATTCTATCATCCTTGACCAACAAGTCAACATTCATTGACCAGTTTTTTTTCGTAATTCTCCGAATTTAAATCTCGATATCTTCTTGTAGTTGATTTCCACACACTAGTAAGAGTTGAAACTCATGAAGACGGAGAAGAGTCGCGAAGAACGATTTGATGATGTGTTCCAGATTGTTCTCATTGTTGTAGCGTTGTCTTTTGATATTCCTTGGTTCTTTGGAAGGATTCCAATTGCTGAAACTGGAGTCTTCGTTTTCATCTTGGTGATATGGGCATTTGGGCACCTCAAAGGTGGGGAAACAGAATATGCCTTCAAGCTTGGCAGTTTCAACCAGGCGATTCTTCTGCTAACAAATTTCTATACTTTAGCGTTAACCGGAACCCAAGACCTTCCACTCTTCTTTGATATAACTTCCATACTAGTTTTTTCGATAATTTGCATCAGTATCAGTGCAACTCTTTACTCATATTTGAGAGGGTCAGCTGATAGAGAAACATCTATTGGTATATTGGTTGGAGGTACGGTGGGGTATGTAGCTGCAATGCTTATTGTAGCATTTATTGGGTTGGTCTAACTTAGGATGGTTCGGAATATATCGATAAGGATACCTTCATGATAAGATGAGAGTGCTGATACATCGATTTGGTGAATATATCGAATGTAGTGTTGCAGAGACATTGATATTATGGGTTGATGTGCATCTTGGTTCTCAGTGGTAGTAGTAATCATCAATCCTAGATTCCCGAATTCCTCCTCAATATCTAGAAAGTCCTCTTCTGAACATGAACTCTTCAGGTTTAACTCACTCAACACTTCATTCCCATAAGCAGTATACAGAAGTGGTTCGAGGTCAACCTCGGAAATATCATACTCATCATCCTTGTGAACGGTGGTGATTACAAGTGGACTCAGGTTGCTGATTTCTGTAGTCCTCAGATCAAGAACACGCTCAACTTGTTTTGAGA
>JAEOST010000321.1 GCA_016840245.1 Candidatus Thorarchaeota archaeon | reverse complement strand
TCTCGATAAACCGACGGCAGGTGTTGTCCTAAATGATGGTCACAGTGTCACTTGGTGGGATGATAGAAGAGCAATGCTCTACAGAAGGCAAAAGGTTGGGTTCATCTGGCAGCTCGGTAATCTCGTTCCAGGACTCACCGCACTCAAGAATGTGACTCTCCCAATGAAGCTCGCTGGAGCTCCTTCGAAGGCAGCTGACATGAGAGCTCGAATGCTTCTGGACACAATGGGTCTTGGTCCGAGGATGGAACACAAACCTAGCCAAATGTCCGGTGGAGAGAATCAACGAACTGCAATCTGCGTGGCGCTGGCGAACAATCCAGAACTACTGCTTGGTGATGAGATCACAGGAGAGCTTGACAGTGAAACCACTAAGATGGTCATGGATGCTCTCAAGCTGACCAACAAAGAGTTCGGTACCACCGTCATCAATGTCACTCACAATCCACGTGTTGCCCAATATGCAGACCGAGTCTTACGAATACGGGACGGACTCATTGAGGGTCAGAAACACACGCTCTATGGCGACATCACGGAGATTGACGCCAAGGGTAGAATGGTGATTCCTGAGACCGTGAGAAGGCTTGCTGGAATCAAGAAGCGAGTTGTACTCAAAGCCACATCAGAGGGTCTCCTGGTAAGCCCTCTCGAGGGAGAAGAGGAGAACAACAACAATCAGACCAGTCAGTAGACAATCTCTATATTGTGGTTTACACTGGTAGTCAGTGGGAATCAACCGTGAGTCAAACATCCATGCCTTGGTCATACTATGCAGTCATTCTGACCTTTGGAATCTTTTTTGCGAGCCTGAATATCTACATCTTCACACTCTGGTTGGCTCATCCACTTGCTAGTCCCTTCTGGCTCATTGTTGTTGGACTAGGTTTCATTGGTCTAACCTATTCGATAAGTATGGTTCGGATTCATCAGGCAGAACTTGTGGAGAAGAAACGTCAAGAGACCTCCACTGAACCAATTGAAGACTAAGTTCGCAAACGTATTCTTCGAATGAGAAAGACGATTACCACAGCAGCTACAAACCCTCCACCTATGATGACGATATAGACTGGTGGAACTATTTCAGGGGGTGGAGTTGTCGGCTCAGGTGTACCAAACACTCTTAGTGATGGGTCTCCAAATAGAGATACCTTTGACGGGTGATGATAGCTTGCTACTTCACCCCATTCAGATGCGAAGAGTGCATGTTCTCCACTGCCAAATCCTTTGTCAGTCAGATATTCATCAAGAGCTGCACTCCACATTCGACCCAAGATATTCTCTCCACTAGTATACTCTTCAACAAAATATCTGTTCAAGTCATTTACAAATGTTTGAAGAACCTCAACTCCTCCAATGTAAGCAATAGCACCGCTAGTATTGTACTGGACAAGAAAACGTTCCATAATACAACCAGTATCAGTCGTTTGAAGCGGGTCAGGCCTAGGGGCAATTCGTAGTTCCTCACCATGAAAGATTGACAGAGGGAATATGTTTCCACCATTACTTCCAATAACAGTGGTTCCTGATACTTCTTCGTAGTTGCGCCACGGTGGGACTATAGCATACTCTGCAGTACTACATGATGCAGCAAATATCACTGGATACTTGTCCTTATTATTGAGAGTATCAAATGGATCTCCACCTTGAATTCTGTTGAAGAAAACAATGTCATCTCTGGAATCTGCATTAAAATCTCCAACACATGGAGTCCTCATCCCGGTACAGAAGTTGTCATGCCATACGCTACAACCAATCCAGTCAGAACCATCTGAGCTTAGAACAGATACATCTCCCAATTCCCAATAAGTTCCAGCTGCATCAGAACGAGACCCTCCAATCCTTGAATCTCTAAGGAACAAGACCAAGTCATCACCGCCAGATCCTGTGCAGTTTGCAGACAGTACGCGGGCTCCATAAGCTATGTCACCAGGACAGAATCCCCCATAGTTGAAGTCCGAATCAATCTCAAGGATTTGACCTGTTGAGATAGCAACTCGCACATCACCGGTAATCGTATTGATCAGAGCTATGTCCTCAGCTCGGTCTCCATTATAGTCACCGGGTACAACGACCTCATCTGGGTCTATCCCATCGTACACAGCTACTGCGGGATTGAATGAAGCACCATCAGAGAATGCCACTTGAAGCCTTGTTCCATCCCGATATGCAACATCACAATATGAGTCACCACTAAAATCTCCTACATACCACGAATATGGACTAGTGAGAAATCCAGTCAACCAAGTTGAAACGGTGTCAAATCGGGGAGTCCCAATTTTAGCGGTTGAAACATAGACTGCTCCACTTGTTCGATTCAACTGAATGATGTCATCACGGGAGTCACCATTGAAATCACCAATTTTTGGATATCCAGGTTCAGGAGCGAAGTACCCTTCTAAATCAGCCCAAGATCTGTTCGGATTGATGTAGTGCTCACCAAATGGGTCGATTGAAACTGATACGTGAACTGTACCATTTGACTGAAAGAAGAACACATCAGCCACATCATCTCCATTTACATCACCAACGGCAGGTTGGCCTGTAATTTGCCAACAGAAGCTTGCCAACGCCTCCTCCGTTGTGTTGAACTGAGCTCCCAAAGAGTGAGATTTTCGAATACTGAAATCGAGTGCCTTAACACCATATGATGGGGCATAATTGGGATTACCATGACCAGCGAAATTAACGAATCCTTTGCCATAATTGAGTTCGTTTGTGATAAGGATATCATTGGGCCGATAGGTGAAGGGTCTTGGAAGATTCAACATATCAACATCAAAGAAACGAGTGTTGGTAAATCCACCAATCACAAGGTCCGCACCTATGTCGCCTGATAACACATACTGGTCAAGATCGTTCACACCATTGGCAATCAGAAGAGCATCATTCAACCAACTTGCTGACTGCATATCAGCATTGGTCTCATAGCTTATCACCTTGTCAATGTAATTCCGAACCTCTGTTGATGTTGAGGCAGGTACACGACCAACAGCAACATCTGGATGCATATCAAGACGGTCATAGTTGATGGGAGCAAGACCTGTAAATTCCCATGCACCCAGTAATTCACCATAATGTCCATTCATGTCGTTGTCCCAGTCAGCGAAATCCTCACTGGCATTAAACAGATCAGCATAGTATAGATCAGACGCGCTGTAAACCACATCCGAAGATGTTATCTTGGCAGGTTCTGGTGTGTGACAGTTCCAATCCATTGTTATGTATCTCACAGGGAGGACATCACTATCACCCATCAATAGGACATACTTCGTTCGATAACGAGAGTACCAGTCTGCTATACCTCTCTTGATTCTCTCAGGTTGGTCAGAACCAGGGAAGGAGGCTACAAGCTCTTGCCAGCTCACAACTGCAGATGTCATGGTTGTACTGTTTTTCCATGCTGAAAGTCGTTCACACTCTGTCACAAAATCCTCATGTGTTATTATCATCAGATCAATCGGTTCAACATACACCTGAGCGGAGACACTTAGTCCAAACTCGAAGACTAGAAGGGTCACAATAAGAACTAGAGCCAGATTCTTTGCATTCTCTTGCATCCTCAATATGTTCATCTCCTACTTGAACCTATCAATCTGTGTTTGGGCAAACAGAGGGATACTAATGATATAGCACTTTCGAGATGAGTCCCGTAGGATTTCGATAGACAACATTTTTCTGATGGAAACACTTTGGCACTAGTATGAGGAAAGCGACCATCGCCATTCTACTTCTTGTTATAATTGGTATTGGATTTGCAGGTTATCTTTTTCTTCAAGAAGAATCCGTCGATGTGTTTGACAACGAGGGAAGATATGATGCGAGTGTTCTTGACGATATGGGAGTCCTATATTCGAATAGATCCGATATACTGGCTTTTAATGGAGGATATAGCGAGTCAGACAATTGTCCTTGGGGCGATGAGCATAATGGAATAGACTTCATATTTGCGAACAATTCCGATGTAGTTGCCGTTGCACCAGGGAGGGTTGAACATGTCAAATTGATAGATTGGGGCCCGTATACTTGGCACCGATACATTATCTCAGTGAATATCAGGTTTAATGCTACATTGACAATAGAGTATGGATTTGAACCAATTACAAACTCAACTGAAGAGCAACTACAACAACTCGAGATGATGAATATTGAGAATGGTTCTTGGGTTGAGAAAGGTGATATAATCGCGAAATTCCTCCGTGCAAATGAATGGGCCCATATTCATTTTGGAGTGTATCACGACAATATCGCAAGAGACCCTACACTCTACATGTCAACTGCGGCTTACAATGAACTCCTTGCAATGGTGCACGATTTTCATCCCACATGGAATATCAGTTATCCTTAGTCAAGCAAAGAAGATGTGAGTGTATCTCCATTTGCATGAAGATACACCGATGAGAATCTACGGATATATTCTACTGACTGTTCTGGGGAAAGGAATGCAGTCTCGAATGTGTTCGAGCTCCAACATCCAGGTTATCAAGCGATCCATACCAACTCCAAAGCCAGAGTGTTGTACACTTCCATATCTTCGGATATCGATGTACCACTTGTATTTCTCAGGATCATCGCCAATTCTGTGTAGATTGTCAATGATGAGTTGAGCATCGGTTTCACGCTCACTACCGCCTATGACCTCTCCAAATCCACGGGGACCGAGAAGGTCACTGTTCTTGTAGGTTCGAGGGTCTTCTGGGTTGTGTTTCATGTAGAACGACTTGATTTCCTTTGGATAGTACTCTACAAAGAGGAAGTTGTCACTATCCCTAGTGAGGAATTCCTCTGCATCACTCCGAATATCTTCGCCCCACTTGATATCAATCCCAGCCTTCTGACACTTCTCAATTGCTTCAGAGTAAGTCATTCGATCGAAAGGAGGGTTCACTGCAAACAATCGTTTTGGGTCAACTCCAAGTTCAGCAAGCTCAGCAGCTCTGTTCTTGGCCACGCTTTGACACATATAGCTGACAAGTCCCTCTTGCCGTTTCAAGTTGCATTCATGGTCACACCATGCTTCCTCTGCTTCAAGGTGCCAGAACTCGGTCAGATGTTTCCGGGTCCTCGACTTCTCAGCTCGAAATGATGGAGCCAGTATGAACACCTTCTCCATTGCAAAGAGTTGAGGTTCTAGATGCATCTGACTTGTCTGTGTCATGAAGACCTTCTTTCCAAAGTACTCCACTTCAAACAGCTCAGATCCTTCTTCTCCCATTGTTGAAACAAACATTGGAGAAGTTGTCTCATAGAATCCTTCATCGCGAAGATATGCCCTAGCACCCCTGAATACTTCATCACGAATCTTGAGCACATTTGTGAGCTTGCGGGATCTCATCCACAGGTGACGATTGTCATTCAAGAATTCAGTGCTCTGATG
>JAEOST010000320.1 GCA_016840245.1 Candidatus Thorarchaeota archaeon | reverse complement strand
GTGACCCTGAATGCGCAAAGATATGCCCAACTGGTGCAATTCAATATGGTCCGTCATCCAAATCAACCACTATTGAACGCCATGACAAGGCTGTGAGTTATTTACGAGAGATGAAACGTGTAGCAGAAACCAAAAAGTAGGGTGTGATTTCTAATGAAACATGGTGGTTACGCGGGTAAGATTCTACGAGCAAATTTGAGTACTGGTGATTTCAAAGTCGAGTCACTTCCAACTGATTGGATTCGTGACTACATCGGAGGGGACGGGTTTGCTGCAAAATTATTGTATGAAGAGGTTCCAGGTAGGACTGATGCTTTATCTCCTGAAAACAAACTCATGATTGCAACCGGACCAATCACGGGCACATTATGGCCAATGAGTGGGAGAACTGTATTTGTATCCAAGGCGGCACAAACTGGAATCTGGGGTGAAAGTCATGTCGGGGGTTTTCTTGGAGCGGAGCTGAAATACGCTGGTTACGACATGCTTGTCATTGAAGGTGCATCTGAGAAACCAGTCTATCTCTACATAGATGATTCTGATTTACAGATGATAGATGCCTCAGAATTCATGGGAATGAAAACAAACGAGGTCACAGCTGAGATAAAGAAGAAGCATAATGATCCAGACATCCAAGTTGCTGCAATTGGACCTGCTGGTGAGAGGAAAGTTAGATTCGCATCCGTTATCATCAATAATGCTCGAGCTGCGGGTAGAACAGGGATGGGGGCTGTGCTAGGCTCAAAGAATGTTAAAGCGATATCAATTAGGGGTCACGGTCCTATTGAAGTAAGCAATCATGAAGCATTTGTTGAATTCTCTAAGGAAGCTCACATGCGAATCCGAAATAATCCACAAGCTCAAGAAATGGGAAAATGGGGTACATGGATTTTAACTGCAGTAAAACAGGAGATTGGAGAGTTCCCCACCTACAATCACCGCACTGGTGTCTTTGATGGATGGGAACGTCTTAGTGGGGACTATATCCGGCCCAGATATACGATTTCAGACCGTGCTTGTTTTGGTTGTAGTCTTGGTTGTAAAAAGATGAACTTCATTCAATCTGGTCCATTTGCAGGAACCCTTGAGGAGGGTCCTGAGTATGAGGGTGTTATGGCATTTGGAAGTCTACTTGGTATTGATGACTTTCCTACAACCTTGAGAGCTAATCAGATATGTAATAGATTGGGAATGGATGTCATTTCTGCTGGTTCTATTCTGGCCTTTGCTTTCGAGGCCTTTGAGAATGGTATTATTGACGAATCAGATACAGGTGGTCTGAAACTCGAATGGGGTGACCGAGCAACTGCTATACGTGTCCTAGAGATGATGGGTAATCGTGAAGGATTCGGAGACATTCTTGCAGAAGGAAGTAAGATCGCAGCAGAACGCATTGGAAAGGGTGCAGAGAAGTATGCAATACATGTGAAGGGCCTTGAGGTGTCAGGTCAGGATGGACGTACTCACAGAAGTATCGGTCTTTCTCATGCAACCGGAGCAAGAGGTGCTGATCATCTCAGAAGCCTTGTAGTAGTTGACCAATTGGGTTACGAGGATGTTGCCACTAAGAGGTGGGGTGCTGATAAGCTTCCTGAGATTCTTAATCCCTACACTGAAAAATACAAAGCTGCTGCAGTCTATGAAACTGAAAATGCCTATTGCATTAGGGACACACTAATAGTCTGTTGGTATTCTGTGTCATGGCCACCAATCTTTTGGATGGATGATTTTGCCAAGATGTTACCATTGGCAACTGGTGAGAAATCATTTGGGAGTACTGAGAAGCTCACAGAGATTGCGGAACGCCAGGTGAACCTTAAACGTCTGTTTAATGCCAGAGAAGGAATCACACGAGCTAGTGACAAACTACCCTCAAGGTTTACTGACGAGCCTATGCCTGAAGGACCCGGAAAAGGACAAGTTGTTGATCTTGAACCGATGTTAGATGATTACTATACATTGAGAGGTTGGGACTTGGAGACCGGCCTGCCCACTAAGGACACTATCCGTCGATTGTCCTTGGAGTGGACAGACAGGTATACGTAAGACATCAGTAGTGCAACTACATTCGTGTATATTCTACATTGTGTACTGCTTGACATGCTTCACACTTGTATTGATCAGGACCGACCCAATCAATAGTTTCATAGCTCATTGGTGCTCCGCAGTTAGTGCATTTGCCTTTGATTGTAGGTTTGACAAACACAACTCCTGCGCCTCCTGCAGAAGTTGCTGTGGTCTGCACTTCTTCTTTAGTTTCTTGAGCGACGAATGAAGTTGTTACACGGGCTGAGTCACTGAGATCATACTGTGAGAGTGGATGTTGTGCTGCAACCTGTGAGGCAGGCATTATCAGCCATTTTAGATGATCTTCAGGAACAGAATCCCATTCACGTTGTTGCCAGACTCGGAGTAGATGATCCTGTCTTGGAACTGTACCCCTCATCTCAAACTCGCCTGTGGTTGCCTTGATCTTCAGCTTGTTACCCCTTGACTCGAAGGTCTCTACCATTTGCATTGGGAACATGTAGACCTTCTTCTTCTTTGTATCAAACTGATATAGTCTATAATTAGTAAGAATGAAGCTTTCTGGCCAGTATGTGAAAACACATTCACCTTTCACCCAAGCAAAGGTTGTGTAGAAATGTCTTGAGAATGGTCTGTGGAATCCAATCCAACTCCATCTATTGTGTGGGTGACCGTCATGTACCCATGGTATGCCAGACATATCACAGATTCGTTTCTGGTCTCCTACTGTGAGATTCTCAAACTCCCTTAATCCAAGTGCAGCTCTCATCTGTTCTCTTGGAACAAGAGGTCCAACAACATTCACAATGCCGTTCACAACACGAAACATTGCAGAGTTGGGAGTAAGTTTGTATTCTCTGATGATATGGAGGGGAATACTGACGTTAGACCTCGTCCCATCATCCCACTGGATTAATCGGAAGTTAGTCAACACGTAGCTTCTTGTATGTGAGAGCGACCTCTCACCGGGTGCCATTATTACTGACATTTTCTATGCACACCTATTGTCTTGTAGTCAATTGATATTGACGTAGTTAATTACATAAAAGTTGAGCGTATTGCTTCAACCTGATACGTAACGAGATAACTATCTCGGGACTGAGAGGTATAGAATATCCTCGTATGAAACGATGCCATATCCCGAAGGATTCTCAAGTTTCACGTGTTCGTCATAGATGTCTGAGACCCTCACATTGGGTATCTTTGCCAAGGTATCTCTCTGCATGTATCTTAGATACACAGTAAACAATGAACCAGTCGTTCTAAGTTCGTTGAAGATGTTCGTCCAATCAGTCATTGGTTTACCTCCTTACTACTGAGCAGATGAATTCTACACATTTAACAGTTACCTCACAAGCATCCTATTCCAAGATTTGTGTAACTCCATCGGAGGTTATCTTTGGTGTCAGTCCAAATTTCCTGAAGATTGATATCAAAACAACATCCAATTTTCCAGAACCTGAAAAACCAAAGAGATGGGATCCACATTCTCTCTTACAATCACTAGCTCCAAATCCTGTAGGTCCTCTCTCAAAGTCATCTCTTTCTCCAATCGCTTCCACAAGAAGACATTCGATATCTCTTTCACATTCAGCCCAAATGGCTCGTTCTACATGAGCGTTGCCAGTCAACAAGTAATCAATATGCCAGTGGATTTTCTTATCGTTTGAAAAATGACGTCGAATTCTATGTTCAAGACTAGTAGAGGTTTTTCCTCTTGCAGATCCTAGATATACCCAACATCCTGGAGTGAGTGTCACAGAACCTAGTGCACCTACTTGTCCGTGGAAGTGGTTGGGTAGATTAATCACAAGAGCATACACGCCTTTCATTGGCTACTCCTCTTTCGATTCAATCTTCAACTTCAATATGGGCCTCAAAATAGATTTCACTAGGACTAATGCTTGACCAGTTGTGAGAACACCCGCCTCAAGTTCTCTGAGTACTCGAAAGATTGATGGTCCCACCATTTGCCAACCCCGTACATGTAATCCAGAGAGCAGATGACAACCAAAAGTAGTAGTGTCATGGGTTATTCCTACTGATTCACTTAGCTTCCGTGTGTTGAATTTGGTAAGTGCTAGAGCAGCAGGAATGTGGACAATCAGGAGTCCCTTGGACATAATCATTGATTGCCTTCCACTGGGTAGCATCTCTCCAGTCAGAAGTACATCATATTTCTCCTGATGGGATTCGTTTTCAACTGCTAACAGCAGCTGTTCATGACATGGTCCACATGGATGAATGCGCCCCTCCTTTGCTCGTGATGCAACGTCTTCCAAGGATTCAGGCTTTTGAATAAACTGATGCGTGATTCCCAACTTGTCACAATTCTCTGTTATTCTTTTCTTCAGATGCGGTGGTAGTGTTTCAGGACCTGGATCTGTAGTGATTGCATCAGGTTGTATCCCCACATTACTGAGATATGCTAAGACTGCAGAGCTATCTGCACCACCTGAATATGCTATTGCTATCTTAGTTTCCATCTTTACCTGTTTTTGCCAGCTGATACTGCCGATTGGGTTCTTCATTCTCTTTTCTACGACATCTAATAGAAATCTCAGAAATGGATGCTGTGATGTACTGCATTCAGGAAGTAACTCTTCAATTCTGGAGGCTGTTCTTCTAAGCTTAGTTTCAAGTAGCATGATTTCATCTTCAGTATGAATTGATAGATTCCTACCAAGTTGATTCGAGATTTTTGCTGTTACTCTACCCCCTGGCCCCAAGCACAAACTCTTGTCAGCTCTATCTGGTACAACAACATGAATCATACCATCAATCTCATCAACGCGAAGAATTTCAGGATGAATCCCTCTAGTAAGATTAAGTTCAGCACGAACTTCCCTAAGAATATCTGAGAACTCCTGAGGTTTCATCATGCTTGTTTCCATCTTATCCTGCCTCATAAGGACTACTAAGCGTCGATATTGTCATAAGGCATTATCAATGAAATAATATTGACAATGGCTGCGCAAGAAATACTTCCTGGTGTTCATGTTATCCAAGGTAAGTTTGCAGGAGAATTTGGATTCATCTCAACGTACCTACTTGTTGATGAGGATCAAGCTCTAGTAATTGATCCTGGTACTGCTGGAGACCCCGGAGAATCAATTGTAGAAACTTTGAAGAAATTGGGTCTTAGTTTCAAGAGTGACATTACAGCAATTGCTTGCACCCACGGTCATCCTGATCATGTCGGTGGCGCAAACCGGCTCAAGAGAGTGACTGAAGCACCAATACTTATTCATAAGAGTGATGCAGAACTGTTGGAAGACCCTAGTTTGTTTTTCAAAGAACGTCTAAGAATGGACTTTGCAAAGAGAATGGCAATGAAGATGGACAAGGGTCCTTTACGTGTGAATTATACGGGATTGGTCCCTGACAAGCTATTGAGTGACGGCGATACTATTAGAGTTGGTAAGAGAACTATAACAGTCATTCATACAGGTGGCCATTCGGCAGGTCACTGTGTCTTCTTGGATAAGGAAGCTGGAATTCTATTCTCTGGCGATGAACTCAATAATTTTCCAAATGATCCAAGGAAGTTCTATACTGACCTATCTGGCAGTCTTACGATGAAGCTCTCTGCCATTGAGCGTTTAAAATCTATGAAGTTTCAATATCTGTTTCCCTCACATGATATTGCACATCTCATGAATGATGCTCGTTTACAACTGGAAGAGGTTTATGATGGAACTATTCAATTTCAAGAGACTATTCTCTCTCTTCTCTCAGTTCGCGGCGAAGCTGATATCGATCAACTAGTCCTTGATGTGAAGAGGGCACGAAGCGTACCATATCCTACAACCCTTGATTCTCTCCTACCAACTACAATTGAGGTAACACTTCACTCATTGAAAGCAGCTGGACTTGTATCTTCTCAAGACACCGATTTGTGGACTACAAGTTAATCCTCTTTGAGAGAGCCTAACCGAGCTATATTCAAAAGATAGAGCGTGCGTTTACTTCTATTGGCTTCAATTAGGACAGAAAATCTATTGGATAGTGTCTGAGAGATGAGTGGAAAATCTAAGGTACAGACTCCGAGCACTGTAGAGGCTATAAGAATGGCTTCTGCATCGATATTGGGTACAACCACAAAGCAGGGCTACCCACTAGGTAGTGCAATTGGGTCGGGAAGTATGATGGAGCAAAACTCCGAATCCGTTGCCATGAATGTGACACCTCTAGTATTCTCAATAAAGGAGTCTCTCCGTGAGTCTGAGGGTCTTGAATTACTCTCGATTGAGTGGGACCTTGATAGAGTTCCCAGTCCAGAAGTACTCCCAGAGCAACTGGTAGTTGCGGGCAGTAGTGCTAAGGGTGTGGATGCACATGTTTCTGTACTGAGTTGGGAACGGGGTGTTGTAGATCCCTTCAAGATCGATGCGCACATCCAAACCCTTGCGAGGAAGATACAATCAATTGAAGCTGCAGTGATAAACAACAATTTGAACTACGATGAAGAGGGTTTTCAAGTACTACGTAGATTCAATGACCGTTTCAACAGCGTCATTTTTGTTGAGATGATTGATCGCCAATTTCAGGGATCTTGGGATTCCTTTCAGTTAAAACCAGAGCAAGTGGATGAGGAACTTGTTCTTCGGCTTGGGATTAGAGATGACTTTACTGTGATGCCTCCTGGTCCCAAAATTGTCAAGGTGAACGATGTTCAATTTGAATCCCCTAGAGGGAGTGAGGAGGACCTACTTACTCATTTCCAACATAGAATTCTCACTCCTGCAGGAATTGAAACCATTGCTATAATGATTACTGAGGCAGGTCGTGCTATATTGAGTGAATTGAATACATTTGCGTATAGCATTGAGGAAGTAGATGTTGCTAGGGTTGCCATCAACGGACTGAAGGAGTTCCTTGGTCGTGATAGGGTGGAACTCAGCGATATTGAATCAATTCTTGACCAAGCTAATAGCTTTACAATTATCCTTTCTGAAACTGTCCAATCCTACGAGGAGATCTTGGAGACGCACATAGGTTCAGGTAAAACGCTCTCCTTGGATGATCACAAAAGGGAGCTATATGATCAACTCGAACGTGACCCAGATGCCTTTGATGGACTCAAGATGAACCTGGCTAAGGAATTTGTTGACATGGCTGTTGTTGCACTTGAAAGGGAATTCACTGCAATTGGAGAAATAAGGGCATGGCAATTGAAGAGTGTACTAAGATACTTCATTGCCTATGCGAAGAGAGTTAGTGAATACTTTGTAAGAGAATTGAATCAATATCTCATTGTCACATCTGCAAGAAAATCATTCGTATCTGCCTTACAGGAGTTCCGTAAGAGTACGGAGAGTCAGGAACTGGATCCTACAGACTTGCTACTTTTTGACAAGTTCTATTCTGAGTTGTACAATCAATTGAATGCAATATTTGACAAGAAGGAGTATGAGGGATCCAAGCAAAATAGCTCTGATGAACTTAACAAATTGATTGCATCAGAGATGATTGATGTTTTCAAGCGTATTGATATGTGGGACTTGGTGGATTTTGGAGATGTTGCACAGATTGCACATGATGAGATCTCTAAGCGCTATAGATCCGAGGAGGGTCTGGACCAAACTGGAGCTGCACTCACAGAGATTCTCGATTCATTGGTTCGACTAGTCTTTGAGATTGTTCCAGAACTTTCAACTACACTTCTTTCAAAACAGGTCATAGAATCATTAATCGATCAGACATCTGGAGAGAATGCTAATATCATTGACATTCTCATGAGAATAATTGACGAGCTTGAGAAACCGGATGATTGGAAAGGAGAAGCACGAAGTTGGATTGATGAATTTGGTTCTGAATTTAACTTTGAATCCACATTATCGAATATACTTCTTGAGTTCCTTCGTTTCATTCACTTAAAAGCTGGTAAAGGGTTGACAGCTAGAACCGTTGTTGACAGAGTGGATGAGATTACAAAACAGCTTCAAACTGTCTATGATTCTAAAGTTGATGCGTGGAAAGGAGTCTGTGATGAGATTGAGAAACAGAACCAAGTGATACGTGAGTACAATGAGAAGCGTCAAAATCTCCTCAAGCAGACTGAACAAGAGTTTCAGGCAGACTATGCAAGATATGAAGCAGCAATGGCAGAATATCGTATTAAGCTGACAGCGAGAGAAGCAAAGGTAAAGGCAGATGCAGAAGCTGCTGCAATCGCAACTGCTGAAGGACTTGAGTATGTTCCACCGCCATTGGAAGCTATACCTGTAGAGCCGCAAAATCCGATGCCTTTAGAGCAATTGATTGAGAAGGTCAAAATCGAATATCCTGAGAAGCAGGAACAACCGATGCCGTCTAAGCCTGAACCAGATGACTCTCTGAAGCAACATTCAGAACTTCATAGCTTGTTAACTGAGAAACTAACTAGAATGGATGAAACTCAGGAGAATATGGAAAACACTTTCGCTGAGCACCTCAAAAAACTTCAGGCCGGAGAAACCAGTTCCTCTGAAGTAGTAGAAGTAGACCTTGACGAGGATCTTCTGCAGTATCTCATGTCTTCGATGATGAGGGGCCTAAGCCGAGTACTACCTCGTGTAAAGCGAGTCTATCTTCGTAAACCCGAAATTCCAAAGTTAATCTACTTGGTCACATACGAACACTTCGGTGATGAGTTGATTATCAAAGTTGGAGGAAATCTACTGAGGTGATTGATGATGTCAAGTTCTTGGATTCTAAAGACCCGACAGATGAGCGAGGCTGGCAAAGAAATTCTCCTGAGAGAGGCTCTAGCAACTCATATGCGAAGTACAAGAGATCGCCAAATGTTCGCCACGATTTTGCAGGATCCTCGTCCATTGGAGGATTTGCTTTCATTCTTCGCAAGTTACTATCTATATCATTACAGTGGGATTCGATTATTGACATTTGACGATGCTCAAGAATTGACCATTGAAGAAAAAGATGCTATGGCTTTGGAGGAACGACGACAGCTTGAGCTTGAGATTAGGGAACTCCTCAGTGTTAAGCAACGAGAAGAGATTGATATTTCTAGACTCGTTAGTGAGTTCACGATTCAATTTTGCGATGAACTTGGAAGCGGTGATCCATATGACGAATCCGTACTCAATCGTACACAGGAAATGATTACGGAATACCTCAGTAAAGTTCCTGATGATTACACTCCTTCTCTAGATCTTGACTTTGTCTGCGAAGTCACTGGATGGGGTTCAGAATGGCGAGATGAATTGTATACAAAAGCATCTGGACTGAAAGAATCTGCTATGACCCTTCGTGATGAATTGCTTCGTGAACATGAATTCGAGGTTATTGAAACATCAATTCTGAAACGTGCCTCAAAACAGATTTTTGGACAATATAGATACGCTGATAATCGATTGGTCAATTCTGCGATTCCACCCGAATCATGGACCGAGATTGCCACAGTCACAGCTAGGAGATTGCTATTGGACCCGAGTGCACTCCCAGCGATTAAATCTGCACACGAACTCAAAATCGACATTCTAGATATTTTGGATATGGAGTTTGAGACCCCTACTACAATTGATGGGTTTGAGGACTCTATCTGTCGTGCAGTATCTAAGGGATTAGCAGAAAAGATACTACAGGACTCAAATCAAGCATACAGGATTATTGCAGAACTGACTAGCATAGATGAAGGTGAGATCAAATCTATGTTAGCACGTAATGGGATTTCAGAACCGGTACAACTCGCTGAATCATTGATATCGTTACTTGACGAATCATCTCAACCCGAGGTAGCAGAGGACGGTCCCCAGCTGACCCAAGAAGAACTAGATCGAATAGAAAGAGGAATGAAGACTATCGATAAGTTGGAACACACACTTGAGAAACCTGTCAAGGGTGTGCTGAAGGCCCGCGGACTTAGAGCAGCAGAACTTGATAAGATCTCGCTGGAACTGCTTACAAAGGACCCTGGTTCGCTAGTTGGTATTGAGATTACTGTACTCGAAGAAATGAAGAAGAAACTTCGTGTTATTCCCGAACCCGCTGAAATCAAGCGATTGATAGAAGTTAGGGAACAGGTGCGGAGTGGGGCTCTAGGTTCACTGGAGGTTTCATCCGGAGCAGATATGACCCGTCAACGTAGGACTGCGGAGAGCATTGCATCCCTAAAGTATGATTTCGGATGGTATTTCCTAATTGGAATATTCACTAATCTAACCAGAGTAGTTGAGCTCTACATCCGTTCAAAACAAGATTTACTCAGAATCAAAGCTTTGCTAAAGAGCATCTATGAAGGAACAGAACCAGAGCTTCAAAATCTTAGAGAAGAAATCCTCATTGACCTATCCTCAATGCGAATCTACGAGATTAAGTGTGCTTTACCTGAGCTTGATGCATCCGCTATTTGCACTTGGATGCATGCACGATATAGCAGTCTAGACATGTCAGCTGCCAGAGAAGAGTTAGAATCTACAACCAGTCCTGTTTTTGAAGGAATTGCAGAGGTTTCACTCAAGCTGGATGGTCTCGAATTCGATAATTATGCCATAGCCTTTGACCTAATGCATCGCTTCCTCACCAATGAACGGAAGAAGAAGATTGCCAAGGAGGAGTATGCCTTAGAGGTTAAGCGTGAGCAACGTAGGGTTGCGGATGCGAAACGTGAACAAATCGATGTTATTGCTTGGATTGATACAAAGGCTAAGACTGTTTTCAGATCCATAGGTCGAGTGAGTACGAGAGGTATTGAATGGTCAGGAAATGATGATATCAAATGCTCAAATCTACTGGCATTCTATGTGAAAGTAAGTCGAGGTAGGACCATCTGTTCGTCATGTGGGACTGAAATTCAAGACAAGAAATGCTCCCGTCATGGGAAGGGCAGTGTCACAAATGCTAATGATACTGACAATCTCTCTGCATTTCTAATGGATGCAATCACTGCAATCAAAGTAGGATTAATTGGATCAACGGCCGAACCGATGACATGGGACGAGGCCAGATCAATAGTCCAACGTGAGATTAGCAATCTAAAACGTCGTGGAAAGATCACTGCTAAAACAAATCTGAATGAACTACTCCCTGGTGAGATTAACCACATCATTGGTCCCGCAATTGCGGCTGTTGTTGGTAAGTATTTCAATGACTCCCTGAAATATGCTGCTCGCAGGTCTGGTTTTGCTTAGTGTATTGATTCGGAGATCCACTTCAGATAATCTGCTGATCCATCACCTATGCTGATTATCACAAACTCGGGAACGTCATAGGAGTGATACTTCCTAATAGCCTCCCAAAGCACATCTTTCCTTTCACGTTCCGTCTTCATGAGAAGAAGACACTCTGGCTCCACTTCGATTTTTCCCTGCCACCAATATACACTGGAAAGTCCTGGTACTATATTGACACAAGCAACAACCTTCTCCTCAACAAGCACTTTTGCCAATGTTTCAGCTTCATCAGGAGGACATGTTGTTTGTACTATTATGTAGTCAGACATCATCCTACTAGTCAGAGGCCGAGACTTATATAGAATCCACTTGCCCCGCCTGTCTTGCTGGTGTTTTCCCATGGTTAAAAAATTCATACCGACAGGCGTGATGCCTGCCTTAGTGACCCCCTTCACAAAAGACGGGGATATTATTGAGGATGGTTTCAAGGAAGTCATTGATTACACCATTAGTAAGGGTGCTACAGGTGTAGTTCCAGCAGGAACGACTGGTGAGTTTGTCTATTTGCGAACTGAGGAACGTAAGAAGCTCCTCAAACTTACAGTCGAGTTCGTGGATGGTCGAGTCCCGATTGTTGCTGGGACTGGTGAGAACAGTACGAAAGCCACAGTAGCCCTAACAAAATACGCTGCTGATATTGGCTGTGACGCTGCATTAGTAATTTCTCCATTCTATCTACGACCTGCTGACAAGGGTTACTATGAGCACTATGAAACAGTTGCTCGAATGAGTGACTTACCGATACTGCTCTACAATATTCCACAATGTACGTTGGGAATGTTAAGCTCTGATCTTATTCTGGATCTTGCTGAAGTAGACAACATTGTTGGTGTCAAAGATAGTAGTGGGAATATCCCCCATGTCTTGGAACAGCTTCAGAAGCTAGATGGGAAGATGCCGCTCTTGATTGGTCATGATGAATGCTTCTTATCTGCTGTGGCGGCAGGTGCAAGCGCGGCCATACTTGCTTCAGCAAATATCATTCCGCACATCTGGCTTGAGATTATGGACAAAGTACGGTCTGGTGACATTGACGCTGCTAGCAAGCTACAACATTCAGTACAGACC
>JAEOST010000319.1 GCA_016840245.1 Candidatus Thorarchaeota archaeon | reverse complement strand
TCACTTTGTGATGGTACAAAAACAGTTCATGAGATAGCTGAACAACTAGGTATGCTGTACTTCAATGCACTTCAATGCATAGTACCATACCGTGGAAAGACTCTCAAGATGTTACGGCGTACGAAAGATTAGTTGGAGAATGTAAGAAAATGGGTATCAAAGGAAAAATTGCATGGACTCTGATGACTGACAAGGTTTCCAAACCACTGTTTCAGGCTATCTATCGTGAGATGATGAATATGCTCATGTCTTCAAGCGATAGTGTGCATGACATCAATACGAACCTCAAGAATATCGGATTCAAGGTAGGAGAACACCTGCTATTGGACTATGCAGAGCGAATCAAGCAACATGCTGCTGAATTTCATGAATTCGGTTCAACACTTCAATTGGCATACAAGGTCAATTCAGGTCAGTATTTCACTGACGTTTGGGTTAGTGAAGATAAAACTACAATAAAATTCACTGATGATGATTGTCCTATCTGTGAGGGTGTGGTCATCACAGACATGCCTGGATTACAATACTGTAATCTTATCAGCGGCGTATTTCAAGCAGTCCTTGACCTAAGAGGTTTCAAGGGTCAGGCATATCAGGAGTCATGCAAAGCATTGGGTGACGATTCCTGTGTTTGGACAATCAAGAATGTATAATGTGATGACAATGCATAAAGGTAATTAGCATACAATCCAATAGAGTATCTGAGCACGCCTATAAGATGCTCTAGAACTTATCATAAAAGGAGCGCCTAAAATTTGGGACAAGGAATCGGTGCAATCTTCGGATTACTAACTACATTTCTTCTCACCTTTGTAATCCTGATGTTTGGAAGTTTCATTCCTGATGTTGTGATAGGCACAGAAATAGTTGATAATTTTCTTAACTACTCTGATCTAGAAATAAAATTAACAATCGTGGGAACAGTCCTTTATCCTCCACACCTTGGATCTATGTCTATGCTCCCTTATGGTGCAGGATCGAGTGAAGTTCTCATGGCTGTGGCCTGGGGTACTGGTGGTCTTGTTGCTGGGCTATTATCTCGTGATATTGTTCAGGGTATTTTCGCTTCAATATTTGCTGTAATCATTGGAGCATTGTTAACTTGGATTATTGTGTTCTTTGTTGGTAGTACCGATTATACTGCCATTTTTGGTACATTATCCCTATTCATAATGCAAAATGCGTTAATGGGTTGCCTATATCCTAGCATAGCTGCTGTAATAGGTGGAATTCTAGGTGGAGGAATTACTAGGGAACGGTGATTGATGTTTCCCTTAGTTGAGTACCACACTCTGAGCAAATCAAAGGATTTGAATTGAAGACCGCTCCACAATCACAAACGGTTTCGATTTTACTTGGTTTGGGTGCCTGTTTTCCTATTCTAATTTTTCTGAACACGATAAAAATGGGTATGGCAATAGGGATGACCATTGGAGTAATCATCAATGATGATGCAATATGCACCACGAAGAATACGTTCCGCTGTGTTTGGTCTATATTCCAATAAGCCGGATCAAGAATGAGAAATGATGCAAGTGAGAATATTGCCACAAGAATCCCAAACCAGAACGCTGTGCGAAGTGTATTCCATTTTGAAGTTGCTGTTATTCCAGATATAACAGATGCAATGATCCATGAGAGAACAAAGGTGACAAGAATATCTGAATATGCTGCTATACTCGATGGATGTAACAATACACTTCCTGTAAGAATAATTCGAAGTATTTCAAAGTGGGCTGGATATGCGATTGCTGTTATTGGATAAAGGTTGATTATCAATACACATGCAAATAGGAACGCAATTGTTCCACTCAGAAAATTCCTCACTTCTTCTCATCATCCTTTTTGGTTAGTCCTGAGGACTCCCGTTTCCTCTTTATCGTTTTCTCTTGGACTAAATATTACACTCATTGAAGTAGTTCATTATTTGATACAACACCACAATGCTTTTCAGACTACTTACCCTTCCTCACTTGGGTAAAGACGTCTAGAGGTACCGAGGTATAGAACCATGTCAAGCGACCTAGAACGAGCATTATCAAAACTCAGATTCGATGATCAGGTAATTGGATATTCCCTTAT
>JAEOST010000318.1 GCA_016840245.1 Candidatus Thorarchaeota archaeon | reverse complement strand
TCACATGTTGTTTCTATACTCATGACCTCACAGAATGACTTTGTAACCACAGAAGTTACACCAACTCTATATCATTGGGTATCCCTTGTTACCTCAAAGGTGATTGCAGTGGCCCATATGGTAGAGATTGACAATCTAGTTCATGTCTATGGTGGTAAGATCAAGGCTCTTGATACTCTGTCCTTTTCAGTGAAACGAGGTGAAGTCCTAGGTCTCCTAGGTCCTAATGGCGCTGGAAAGTCTACAGTTGTGAAGCTCATCACTGGCATCTTGAGAGCAACATCTGGAACTGTGAAGGTCGATGGTCTTGAGGTATCAGATAATCTTGATGAGGTGAGAAAGAGGATTGGATTCATGCCTCAAGAGACCGCCCTGTACCAAGACCTGACAGCTCAAGAGTCTCTTGAGTATCATGCTGATCTCTATGGTGTTCCAAAGGATGAGATGAAACAGAAGATCGCTGACATGCTTGAATTGGCTGGTCTTACTCATCGAAAGGATGACCTAGTGAAGACTTATTCTGGTGGGATGAAGAGGCGTCTTGCACTTGTCAGGGCCATACTACACGACTCAGAGCTACTCATGCTTGATGAGATGTCTCTGGGAGTAGATGTTCAGAGTCGTAATCTCATCTGGGAACAGGTTCGCAAGATAAAGGAGGAAGGGCGTACTGTAATCTTCTGTACAAATTACATGGACGAGGCCGAGGCTCTTGCTGATCGTCTTGTTGTCATTGATCACGGTCGGTTAGTTGCTGAGGGTACTCCTTCTGAACTCAAGCAGAAACATGTGGGTGAATTTCTGATTGAGGTTGAACTTGATACTGTTGACGAATCGAAGGATTCCACCTGGTTTGAACAACAACTGGACATGAAGATAGATCAGGTATCTAGTACTGAGGGTATAACCACTGTCTTGATACAGAGCAAGGAGGGGCACAGAGACCTCCCTCTCGTGATAACTCGTCTCAATGATGCTGGTCTACAGGTACGCCAGACGGCAATGAGAACTCCATCTCTGGGAGATGTGTTTCTAACACTTACGGGTTCCAAGCTGAGGGATTAGATATGCTTAGAGCGATTGGTGCGGTTGTTAGAAAGGAGCTTCGTCTAGCTCGTCGAGACCCTCGATTTATGGGACCATCCCTAATTTTACCATTTATCCTCATGTCTGTCTTTACAGTTCTTTTATCATCAGCAGGTGGGGGCGAGGCATTTGCATGTGGTCTTGTTATCGATGACCAGTCGCAACAGGCTGAAGAAATAGCTGCAATCATCGAGAACATGAAGAGCACGACGAATCACACATGGTTCAGCGTGACACGATATGAAGCCTCTGAGGCAGCTAGTCTAGTAGAAGATGGTACACTCATTGCTTACATCATTATACCAGAGGGCTTTGGTGCTAATCTCTCTGCAGGACTGGATGCAAATATAATTATGATATTAAATAACATAAATAACGATATAACGAAAAACTATGTTCACCGAATTGAGGCTGCTGTCCTACTCTATAATCAAGGTGCACTATCACCTGACTTTGATCAGTCAAATGCACAGATTGCATTGGAGGAGACTCTCATTCTCCAAGACACTCCATCCAATCTTAGCTACATGGCGAGCTCTGCAATCCTTCTATCAGTGGTGGTCTGTACTTTGGCTGCACAGGCACTACTGACTGCATCAGAGTTTGAAACTGCAGCAATATATGATGCACTCAATTCTCCAACACCCCGATTGGCTCTGATTCTTGGAAGGACACTTGCTGCTATCCCCCGTACACTTGTTATCCTCCTGATCACGTACCCTGTGTTGTCAATAGCCTTTGGACTCACACCAGCAGGAAATCCCCTTGTTCTTATTGGAATCCTCATTCTAACCATTCTTGGTCTTGTGCCAATAGGTGAGATTATTGGTATTTTGACTCGAAAGCGAGAGCAAGCACTCCTTGTGGGTATTCTCCTCTCTGTCGTAATGTTCTACACCAGTGGGGGTATTGCTCCGGTTGCATTGATGCCTAGTGCACTTCGTTATGTCACCTACTTATTTCCAGTAACTCATGGAATGACCTTATGGAACCGAGTCTTCTTCTTGGACACAATGACAGGGCTGTGGTTCAATTCAGCATTCCTGATACTGTTCTGGATCGTTGGTACGATAATTGCTGTTCAATTGACCAATAAGGAGGTTGAACGTGTATGAACCGATTCATGAGGACTCTACGCTCAACATACATGAAAGAGATGCGCGTCTGGCGTAGGAACTCACGTCAGCTTATGCTTGTGGTCCTCCTCCCTCTCATGTTCTGGATTGGATTTTCCTTGTTAATGGGTGGAGTCTACTCCGTGGGCATTGATGCTGCTCTGGTTGTAGAGGAAGCCAATCCTGGATATTATACAAATGGATTGATTGAGATACTTGGTGAACCAGACGAGATACCTCCTAGTCTGAACCTCATCCTGATGACGACAGAGGTTGCTGAAGCTGCTATCACGAATGGTGATATCATGCTCGTTATCATGATACCTTCTGGATTCGAGGCGGCTATGGCTGCAAACGAATCAACAAGTATCCACATTCACGTAGGAAATTTTGCAGAGGATATGACGAAAAACCTCAGGATGCCAGTGATCCGTAAACTGGACATCTACTATCAGACCTACCTTCCTGAGGCATCTCTTGTTGATTTCGACTACGAGGAGACCCGAGAGATCACCTACCCTAGACTTGCCTATATGGCTTGGACAATCTCCATTTACGGTGTGATGTTTGCTGCAATGTACATCGCAGGATCAACTGTGACCCAAGAGTTTGAACAAGAAACCCTTGATGAGATTAGACTCTCAAATCAATCTCCAACTGCGATATACATGGGTAAGATGTTGAGTGGGGTTTCTCTTAGTTACCTTGCTGTCCCAGTACTACTGGGTGGGAGTCTTCTCACGTATGGTTTCTGGCCCCAAGGTGATTTGCTATCCTATTTTCTCATAACAATCCCACTTGCCTTTGCATGCGCGGCAATTGGGATACTTCTTGGTGCAATATTTAGAAACTCTGTATACATCGTACCAATAGCAGCTATCTCATCAGTCTTCTATTGGATGATAGGAGGTGGCATCGCTCCTCTATCATTGATAGGTTTGGGATTCGGAGTTGCAGACAACTATTCTCCAATCTCTAATGCATATCGTTCTCTCATTGAGATGTTCATAGATGGATCCTACTCCACTCTGTTGATAGATTTCTCAGTGTTAGCCGGATTCGCCATTGTCTTTGTTATAGTGTTTCCACTACTTGCAGAACGAATTTCTCATGTAGATTACTCACAACGAATCAGGGATATTCGGAAGCGTGTACAGAATAGAAGACAATCATAGTATAATCAGTTAGTTAGATCTGGACTTGTCGTTTTGACCTCTCCATTTCTTCTATTGACGAACTCAAAAATCAGTAGCGCCAGAAATGACATGATTACGCCAAACACCATAATTGGTAGATAACTGGTCGTGTAGAGTCGAACAATGGCTGCTATGATTGGTCCAATGATTCCTGATATTGCCATGACTGAGGTAAGGAGTCCAGAGGCTGTTGATTTTTCCTCATTCTTCTCTGTGACATACTTCAGTGCACCTACATAGAGACATGACCATGAGAACCCGAGAAGTATCTGTGAAGGTAGAATTTGAATCCAGTTGAAATACATTGCAACTACTGTGAAGTAAGCAAAAGCTACTGCTGTTGTTACTAGACCCGAGATAATCAATCGTCTATAATGAAACATGTCAATTATTGTAACCATAAAGAATACTTGAGCTAACGAGTTGGCTGCTTGTACTATTCCAATCTGAGCAGTGTCAGCACCTATACTCATCAAAAATGGTGCCCATAGAGTCCAGAGTGCAAATGCACTACTGTGTCTAATCAACATTGCAAGGTAGACCCCTGCGTTGCGTTTCAGCGTTTCCACAGGAAATAAGGGGACTTTTACACGTACCAAATCAATTGATGGTAAGGTGAGCGCACTAGCAAATGCAACAGCAAGAAAGACTGTAGACACCAAGAACGCATAGTAGATGTTGTATCCTGCGGCAAACCCGGCAAGGAGGGTCCCAACTCCCCAACCCAGTGCACCAAAGGAGGCGAACCTGCCCATCTTCATATCTGACTCATAGGCATATGCTGCAAGCGCTCCAGGATACATACCGATACTAAAACCGTTTAGAATGCGAACGATGAATAGCATTACTAGTGAGTCTGTGATTACAAGTAGACCAAATGTCAATACGGCAAGTAGAAGCCCACTTCGCAGTATCAGTCTGCGTCCGTAGATATCACCGGCCCGACCGAAGATGTAGCTAGCTATGAAGGATGCAGCTGCATAGGCTCCAACAATTATGCTAATAACGAATTCACTAGCACCGAACTCGGGTGTTGCTGCTAAGATAGGCATGTATGTAAAGGCCGAAAGGACAGCTGCTCCTGCCATCATCTGAATTGTTTCGGTCCTCACGGATAATCACTATTGGGAGCCCGTGCTACCAGATGTATAAAGAGTGTGGTAGAAACAATACTGCATAGCTGTCTCTCAGCAAAAGTTTTTCTCATTTCTCGTCAAGAGTAAAGTAAGATTCAGGTAGTGATTGATTCAAATGGTATCACAACGGATGAAATTCATAATTATCACCATTGACGAGATTGTTGTTGTAGCCATTCTAGTTGTAATAGTCGGTTATTTCATTCCAGAACTCTATCTCATTGCAATCATTACAGCGGTTGTGGGATCGGTTCTTTTTGTCATAGCCAAGTACTATATCATATATCCCTCATTGGACGACACCAGTGTGATGTACGATGTAGATGGAATGATTGGCATAGTCATCCAACCGGTTTCAGCTATCACTGGAAAAGTTAAGATTGCCCAAGAGATATGGGATGCACGATGTGAAGAGGGTGAGATTCCAGCAGGAACAAAGGTCACAATTCTTTCCAGGGACAGTATGGTTGTGATAGTACGTCCCTTAGATACAGGATAATTCCTACTTGGTTAGAAACTGATAGACAAGTTCTGTAGCATCTGCAAGGTCCTTCAGGTTGATCATCTCAAAACTACTATGTGAGTACCTACAGGGCACTGCCACCACTGATACTAACTGACCTTGAGATGCAATCTGAAAGCCATCTGTGGCGTAGTTATGGTAAACTGCTCTCTGAATTCCAATACCTGCTTTCTCCCCTATTTCTATGAGTTTCTGATTCAATTCATGAGAATAGTGAATTTGATTGTCCTTGATTACAATAACAGGTCCCTTTCCCAATGACACTCCAGCCTCTCCTGAGGTTCCTGGATAATCGTCGGCAAGACCAATATCTGCGATTATGACTCCATCCACATCCAAATTTCGAGCTATAGCGGCTGCTCCCTTTGCACCCAATTCCTCCATTACAGTGCTAACAAATGTGATAGTTGGACGATCTTTCTGTGGTAATTGAGATAATCGCTCTGCTAGAAGGATCATCATTACTAGACCTATTCTATCGTCCATAGACTTTCCACAGACATTATTGCCCACTTTCTCAACTGGTGCAGCATAGATGATGGGGTCTCCAATATTGATACCAAGATCAGCTACCTCTTTGGCTGAGCTTACACCAATGTCTAGAAACACATCCTGATAGGAAGGAAGTTGTTTCTTTCCCTCAGCTCCTGCGATGTGTGCAGTCTTTACACAGAAGCAACCTGGAATCAGTCCCTTGTCGGTCATGACAAGAACCCATTGACCTGGCAGTAGACGCAGATCAGGGAGATGTCCTGCTGTGTTCCACTTTGCACGGATGAATCCCTTGTCATCGATGTTACTCACGAGAAATCCTACTTCGTCTGCATGAGCAAGAAATGCATAGTGTCCTTTTACTCCCTCTATTGTTGCAGTAAGATTACCAATCTTGTCTTGTTTGATGTCTATGCAGTAGTCTCGGAGATATTCTATCATCCGTTCCTGAACCAGGGTTTCTCTACCAACAGGTCCTGGGATTGCACAGAGGGTCTTGAGAAGATCAAGGGCATCGTGAGGCATCGTGTTTTCCCCTGACAGACATTATACTTTGACCAAATAGCGCTTCCGGCAGGCCGCTGTCATAATGCTTTATTGGGAGTGTTAACTCAAAGGCTCACTTGGAGCGGTGCTATATGATTGTGATTG
>JAEOST010000317.1 GCA_016840245.1 Candidatus Thorarchaeota archaeon | reverse complement strand
CTCTTGACAAGCAGGCAATCTCAGACGATGCTTGGGATGGACTATCAGAACCACAGGACTCATGTGTACCTAAGGTCAACCCATTCTCATGTGAGGGATTGCTACCTTACACCTACTATGAGGCCAACGTACTTCTGGGTAATCAATTGCTTGATGATGCAGGATTCACAATTGATCCTATTACCAACTTCAGACTTGATCCCCACGGAAATCCATTCTCAGTGTTAGTTGAGTGTTCTCAGACGAGTAACATTGCCATTGAGGTTGGTGCGGAAGTTGCTGAAGCTCTAGTAGCACTTAGCGTCGATGCAACATCAGTACCAACTGACTTCTACGAATACCTCAACAGGCTATACTTCCATGGAGACTACGATATCGTGTTCCTTGGAACAAGCTTCACAACATTCGATTGTGACTTCTTAGCATACAGCTACTGGAGTGAGTTTGCAGACGAGCCATACTACAACTTTGCTAACTGGAGAAACTCAACATACGACAGCTGGAGAGATCAGCTGCTACACGCAACTGACTATCAGGATGTCTATGATGCAGCATTCGCTATGCAGGAGATTTGGGTACACGCAAGTCCTCAGATCGTCTGTTATGAGAACATTCTACTATCAGCATACAGAACTGACAAGTTCGAGGGTCTAATCAACGACGTGAGCGATG
This sequence comes from Candidatus Thorarchaeota archaeon, assembly GCA_016840245.1. The sequence goes on along the minus strand of JAEOST010000317.1, from coordinate 8,624 downwards.
GTGTTCCTGGATGGTGGACAAACTACAAGGTCCGTCTACAGTCTGGTGAACCTGGTGCTCCATACGGCGGTACATTCCGCTGGAGCAACCCACTTGACCTAGACACCTTCAACTTCATGACAAGCAACTCTGCTTACACAGCTAACGTGCTGAATGAGCTCTATGACAGTCTAATGACCATCGGTCCTGATGGTGTAGACATCATGTGGCTAGCAGAGAGTTACCTTGCTGAGACCCATGCAGACAATCCTGCTGTACCTGATGGCTACACGAGGTTCACGTTTGACATGATTCAGAATGCTACCTGGACAGATGGTATGCCTATTACTGGAGAGGACGTAGCTTTCTCACTGAACTACTTCCGTGATACATCTGGTAACCCATACGGTCCTGATCTGGTAGAAATGACAGCTGCATACTCACCTACAACCTATAGGGTTGTTATTGAGTTCGGTACTGAGTCATACTGGCACCTACATACTGTTGGATACAAACCAATAATTCCCAAGCACTTCTTCCTGGGAATTGGTCTAGAAGGTTGGAACACTTGGGATCCAGCACCCCCACTAGAGGGAATGATCACATCTGGTCCATACAACGTGTCTGAGTATGTTGCTGGTGAGTTCTGTGAGCTTACAATCAATCCAAACTACTTCTTTGGAGTAGACTGGACTGCTGAGCCAACTACAACGGAGCCAACAACAACTGAGCCAACTGAGCCAACTACAACGGAGCCAACTACAACTCTACCGACAACCTCAGTTACTACTACTGAACCAACCAGCGGAACAACAACAACTGAGCCAACAACAACTGAGCCAACAACAACTCCAGTAGAAACCACCACACCACCGCCCACTGGTCCTGATATGACCATGGCGATCGTGGCTGGTGCAGTTGGAGCTGCTGTGGTTATCCTAGTAGGCGGCTACGTGCTGCTTCGTCAGAAGTAATTTCTAAAGGGGACATTGTCCCCTTCCCCCTTTCTTTTTTCATTTTCATTCTTTTACATCATTACGTTAACTGCTTGCGTGTACCTTATCTTCTTTAACGAAAAATGAGACCTCTTTTTCTTGGGTAGAACGAATGAAGATGGATCGAGCTAGAGCCCAATTGATCATCATCTCTGCGTTACCATTGATTATCGGTTCGTTTCTTGCATATGGAGTACTAGGTTCTACTTATCTCGGAGCGATTATTACCGAATCTAGAAACCTCACACTTCCAGAGATAATCTTACAGGCGATTACATCTACAATCTTGAGTATATTCGTAGTGTTCACGTTTTATTATGGTGTGGCTCGAAGGGGCCGGGGTGCGCAAAAGATTGCTGTGGCTTTCTTAGTATCCCCCATCCTCTTTTTGGTATCCCTCTTCATCAGTCAATCACTATTTCTGATTCTTCTTGTTGGCTCATCTGATGCAGTTCAAGGAATGGTGATGGTCATTTCACTAGCAGTGACTATGCTCTCTGTTGTATTGATAATGATTGATGCTATCCCCCCACTTCTGAAGAATATCTTTGTTGCTTTTTATGGGAGTACGTTTGGCACATTTCTAGGAATCACCTTTGTAACTGGAAGTATGTTTGTAATCATTATCTCCCTCATAGTGGAAGACTTCTTTCTAACTCGTTTCCATCCCGTTATTGAACAGGAACGAATGCTAGATAAGATTGGTCAAGACCCGTTTGATTATACAAGAATTCAATCTGATAGTGTAGCTGTAGGAGTTGGAGACTTTGTTGCATTTTCATTAATCGCATCGCACACAATCATATACTTCCCTGTATATGTTTGGATCTTGACTGGGATTATGATGTTCCTTGGTATGTTCATCAATGTAACAATTCTTGCTAAGGAGGGCGAGATCTTACCTGCCATACCACTGCCAGCTCTACTCGCAATAATTCCATGGTTCCTCCACATTATCTCATTTGTCGCATTAGGTGGGTAATCTCTAATGTATTGAGTGCGTGGAGCGGAAAGAAGATATTTAGTTGTGCTGTCCTTCAACCCAGTGTGTGAATATGATTTCTGACACAAAGCCCCAAAATATTATCCTGGCACTGGCAATCATTGTTGGTGTGCTGAGTGGTGTCTCAATTACTAACACTGCAGGTTATTACACTGGTACAGTCTATTTAGTAGAGAACATGGATGTAGATTTCCAGGGAGTACGGCTCTCAAACTTCGATCCAACTAATCGCAGTGTAATTCCTGTAATGCGTTTAGATTTCCGATTCTATTGCAATGCTACTCAAAATGGAAGCGTGGTTCTTACTACAATCGGGGCTGAAGTGCATGTCAATGAAGATTTACTGAGTTACACGAGCTTCTACAAAGCTCAAGTAGATAACAAAGAACTCTATGCAGGTTACAATCAGTCACACAGTCTCATAGCCCGATTGGAAGAAGAAGTGGACAGGGATGCGGTCTTCGATGCATACGAATCAGGAACTTGGCAAATCTCCATTGTGTTCAGGTTCTTCTATGTAATGTTCAATTCTGCCTCTGACGCTTTTGATATGAAGGTGTATAACACAGCTCAGGTTATTATTACCACAGTCTGATATTATCTCTTGGACGACAAAATACTCTTCAAGCGTGATATTCGAGGCACTGATGTAGAATCTACGCTGCGAATATCCGCCAATTCTACTGAAACCATATCTAAATAGTGAGTTAGTGTTAGGGCTTCTTCTAAGGTTGTCTTTGCCTTCAATTGAACTGTGATGGGTGTACATCCCTGCTCACTGTAGATTATCTGAGTTGCGTCAAATCGTTGCTTAATTCTCTGGCTCTCAAATGAACTTCGGATGAATATCGGAAGTAGGTTACGTTCACCAAACGAATCTATCGCTTCAATTTCGTTATGGTTTGATTCAGGTATCTCTGAATAGAATGATGGGACCTTTGCATTTTCATTCATTTGACATTTGGCTCTGTAGGCTACTGGAACTAGATGTCCAGATGCAACAAATACAGGAGTGGTCTGTTTCAGTTTTTCTGCAAATTCTCTAGGTTTCAACAAAGACCGACTCCATTCTTTAGATTGGGTACGAATATCTTCTGAGAGCAACCTAGGGTCAATGGGTTCGCCACCTAAGATGGTCTGTAGTATCAGTAGCACTGCTGAGATAATCAATGGAAGCGCAGCTCTTGGTTGCAAACCTGACGGAATAATCTGAACTGGAATGATTTCCGAATGGGATGCTAATTCCCCTCCTGTTGTAATGGCACACACTTTGCATCCTCTGTTGATGGCAGTATCGAACGCCGAGAGGGTTTCTTCTGTGTTCCCTGAATAACTGACTGTGATTACAGTCCAATCCTTATTGACTGCACCAGGAATGTCATATCCTCGTACTGAGATAATTGGAACGTTTGCCCTCTCTCTTAGAATGCAGCGTATCATCTCTCCTGCAATTGAGCTCCCTCCCATACCAATCAAGCAGATTCCATTTGTCTTCTTGCTGTTGATTTGCAGAGCGAAGTTTGTGACGACCTCATTGAGGGTGATAACATTGAGTAGGTCTGGGAAAGATGAAACCATGCCTCTCATACTACTGAGATCGATATTCTTAGGAAGAGCCAATACGCAATCACCAACAATTGCAGAGTACTCCCATCCTTAAAATCTGACTCCTTTTCGTTCAACAAGAAAATAGCAACACTAATACGATGATCGAGCCGTCCTTCGAGCTCCACACCTCAATGTTATACTGGAGGATCACATATGGGAATCATGCGCAGTGCTGCGGTAAAGGGACTTATACCCCCTGGAAATAAGGTCACTGAGCTTCGTGAGAATATATACAACATAATGGTTGTAACCCCAAAGGTTCTTGAGGAACAACTTGGACAACAAGGCTTGGATGCGCTCTCCGAAGTAGCTCGACAGTTAGGAAAATCTACCGCTGAGGAACTAAAAGGCCGATTGGGATTTGGAGAAGCCCTGAAGGACTCTGCAGATTCTTGGAAAGTTCTTGGTCATGTTCTTGGTACAAAGATGAGCGAGCGATGGATTTCTGAGAATCGTGTTGAGTTCGATCACGAATACTGTCCGCAACATGAGGCATTTGTAAAGTCTGGAAAGCTATACTGTGATACCATGTGCTTGCCTTTAATGGAAGCACTCGCAAATGGTGTTGCTCCCCGTGTAAAGATGGAGCTTGTTCGAGCAGCTGATGAAAAGGAAGCATGTATCAAGGGTCTTGTATTTGCAGACAGTGAGTCCGAATGATTTGATAACAGATCAGGAAGTTAGCTTTGATGCAGATGGGTTCCAGCTGAGAGGAATCATCAGCACACCGGATAAGGGAACTGACAGAGCAGCTATGATTCTGCACCCTCATCCTCTCTACGGTGGCGATATGAATAATCATGTTGTCCTGAGTCTCACCAGCCTACTCTCAGAACTGAATTTTGCAGTGATGAGATTCAATTTTAGAGGAGCCGCATCGAGTCCTTCTGGTTACTCTGGTGTTAGTGGAGCAGTTGCAGATGCAACGGCAGGTCTTGAATTGTTAAGGGAAATAACAGACACGTCAGATATAGGTGTCTTAGGATATTCCTTTGGCGGTTCTGTGGCTCTGCGTCTTGGTTCCTCAATCCAATCGAGTTTTCTAGTTGCACTGAGTGCCTCCTACACATTGATTCTTGAGGATATTGAGAGACCTTCAATCTTGGAAGATATCACAGAACCAGTGCTCCTATTGCACGGTGCAATGGATCAAATGGTTCCGCCTGAAGATCTCACTCGAATAGCTAACATTCTAGGTCAAAGGACTGAATACATGGTTTTAGAGAATGAGAATCATTTCTATCTACATTCAATGAGTAAAGTCAAGGAAGAAATACGTAGATTCATTTTGAGCCTTTCTTGACTTCAAAGCTCACTCAGGACTAGGCTTAAGTATCACTCACACTCAGCGAATCAGGGATGTCACATTGCTCAAGGCCATAATCTTTGATTTGGATGGAACCATTACAGAATTGACTCTACCCCTTGAAGCTATGCGTGCAGATACAAAGAAGTTCTTCATAGAGAAGGGTTTGCCAGCTGAACTCTTGGAGCCTGCTGACGGAATTTCAAGTACGAAACACAAGGCAAGCAAGTTCTTTGAGGAGAATGGGCTATCCAATGAGGTTTGGACCCAATGGGAGCAAGAGCTGGATGCTGTTCTGAATTCACATGAAACGGATGCTGCAAGAGATTCTAGACTTCTTGATGGATCTTTGGATGCAGTCAACAGGATTAGGAAACTAGGTCTCAAAACTGCAATTCTAACCAATAATGGTAGACAGGCTGTAGACATTATAATGTCAAATATCCCTCTAGCCAACCACTTCGATATGATTGTAACAAGGACTGAAGCTCCTAGTCCAAAACCATATCCTGAAGGTCTTCATCATGTGACAGAGCGATTAGGCGTTGATTTGAGTGAAGCAATCTATATTGGAGATGCAAGCATCGATGGAGTAGCTGCCGGAAGAGCAGGTCTACCATTTTGGGGTGTCACAACGGGTGAAACCGACAGAGAACGACTAATACAAGCTGGAGCTGAAATGGTTCACGAATCATTGGATAGTGTATATAGAGAGGTTTACACTAGGCTTGGGAATTAGATTTCATTTTTCCATTCATGAAGGTAGATGATGTAAGCCTACTCCAATTGGAGCTACACTCTATGACAGTTTCATGAATCGTAATGATATTTCGTAATGCGAAGGCTGTCATGATGAATATTATATGCAGATGTGTATGAAATCTATTGTAGAAAAAGCGCGCTTATGTAGCACCACGCTCTTACACGTGAGGCCAGACATAGTATGAATATCGACGAGGGAGCATATTTAGTTCTAAAGTCCGCCACTGGAGCCTTCTCTTGCAGTGAGCCCCCGCTTCCTCAGACATGGAGTCCTACTATTCGACCATATGTTGCCCTTCTACTTCTCATTCAGGATGAAGTTCAAAGACTTCTCCTATCTCATCCTACCAAAAACGGTACGTTGGAGATCTCGGATATTGAGTCATTACCTGAGAAGTCCATAATTGAGATTCGTACTGATTCAAGGGATTACAGTTACTTCCGCAAGGACAAGGCGGTATGGACCAAGGTTGCAGCGGCACAGGATCCATTTTTAGTGGAAGTCTTCTCTCATGGTGGATCGCCTGTTGTAATGAACATGGTTATTGGAATGACCATGTGAGTTTGATTTTTGATATCAATCACTTTCAGAGAATGTTCATCCACATAGATTCAGAAGAGCAGAATAAGGTTGTGCGAGGGGGCGCCAAAAGAAGGTTCGCTTTGGTTGCTTGAGGAGGAGAGGATGTGTGCACATATTGTGCGATCAGGATTTCAGGAGGGAGGGCCCCGATTAGGGGCGAAAGCGCCACCTCGACACGCAAGTTGTGTAACATGCAACTTTACTTATAAATATTGTGATAATCCCAACAATACATGGTTCTTATTGCGAATATCACAATTCTGGTAAATCTCACCGCTATCCTACATTTGCTTAAATCCTAATACAACATAGTTATTCTTGGACCGGCCAGGGAGCCGGAATACTCTCTCTCTCCTCACAATTAGTTGTGTGATGGCTCCCCTGCCACCATTGTTTTTCTTCTCTCTCAGCAACATCAACTGCCAGCAAGTTTTAAAGGCAAACCAAAAACGACACTTGCAAGGAGCTAGAACGTTGTCAGTTGCAAAGAAAGCCGTAGACAGCACCTTACGAAAGATTCTGACCTATACAGCTGAGATAATTGCTGGTCTGATTTTACTAATTCTTATCTGTATACCATTAGTATTTGCTATTCCTATGTGGTTTCAGTATGTGATCTTTGGAACTCCTTCAGTTGAGATACTCTTCAATCCAATACTGATTTTTGGTCCAGGTGGTGCAGTCTGGATTACTGTCATTCTAGGTCTGTTGAGTTTTATCCTAGGCTATCCATATGTCCTTAAGCTTCTCCCAAGGGATTCAGTTGATGAAATCGAATCTGACGACGAAGTAGAAGAGGATGAAGTGATAGAGGACTCTGATGACATCGCAGAGGAAGAAATCGTAGAGGACGAAACTGAAGAAGTAGTTGCTGAATCCGTAGTTGACGAAGAAGAAACAGAAAGCGAAGATGAGTGATTCATCACTCCCTTCACTTGTTTCCAACTATATACCTATTTTCTCACTAAGAGTATCTACTAAAGATTCGAATGCTTTTGATGCAAGCGAGTCGGGCTCTTGAATGACAAAAGGTGTTCCTTCATCACTAAGTGTCGCAATTCTAGGATCAAGGGGTAATGTTCCAAGATACTGAATTGAATAGTCCTTGGTGGCTCCTTCAGCAGCGCCGTCCCCAAATATCCTGTATGACTCCCCACATTTGGGACACACAAACTCTGCCATGTTCTCTACAATTCCGAGAACAGGTACACCCATCTTTTGAACCAACTGCACTGCTCTGCGGGCATCAAGTACAGCTACTTCTTGGGGCGTGGTCACAATAACCACTCCATCTATATCTGGAATTGACTGCAGAATGCTAAGAATCTCATCACCGGTTCCAGGAGGAAGATCTACAACAAGAACATCGAGATTCTCCCACTTAACATCACTCAGGAATTGACCGATGACTTTAGCAACTAGTGGACCTCTCCAAGCAACTGCATCATCAGTGTTCCTCAGAAGGAATCCCATGCTCATCACTTTGACATCTAATGGGCCAGCAATTGGGAGTATGGTCTTATCTTCAATTTGTGGATGTTGACCTTCTAGACCAAGAACTTTCGGGACATTCGGTCCATAGATATCTACATCAAGAATTCCTGCTTGCATTCCTTTGTTCGCAAATGACATAGCCAGGTTTGTGGCAACAGTTGTCTTTCCTACACCACCCTTCCCAGAGAGGACAACAATCTTGTGTTTGATTCCTTTCATGTTCTCCCTAACTTCAGGTGGAACTAAATCTTGACGTGGAGTTTCCATTCAAGTTTCCTCAGGTTCAATGCGAAACCACACGTGATATAAACGGTTAGTTATGACGGTGTTCAATCAATAGTGGTTTCATGATGTAACTGAGCTGAAATAAGCTGCAAGTTTACGGGCCATGGCTTCAGTACCCGCAGCAATGAAACTCATGCGATGGGTAAGGTTCATTGGTAAGACAAAACGTTCGCCAGTTCTATCAGCCACAAAACCTCCTGCTTCGAAAACCATGTGCGTCCCAGATACATGGACAAGTGGGAGAATGCCACGAAGGTCGATCATTGCGTCGAGACCTCCTGAAGCAGTCCAACAGAGATCCAGCAAGTTACTTCCCGTACGTCTCACATCATGAACCCCCTTAATGGTACTCAATGATTGCTGACCAAAGATACCCTTCCAACTCTTCTTTGTGTCATAGGAGATGATTGCAGTTTCAGGATTCTCTAGGTTCGATGGAGTGATTCTCCTCCCATTCAAACTCACACCCTGCCCCTTGATAGCGATATAGGTTTCCTCTGTGAAGAATGAATCAATGATACTGATTTCAACATCATCCGTTGTGAGATTCTCTGTATAGGGGAGCATTGAGATACCAACCGAGACCAAGGGGATACCTCTCTCAAGATT
>JAEOST010000316.1 GCA_016840245.1 Candidatus Thorarchaeota archaeon | reverse complement strand
TATTATCAGGATCCGTGAATACCCACGAAGAACCTTGGAGGTCAGAGGAATTACCTTTTAGTGAAACTTGACTTGGTGAAGAATACTCAATGGCTGAATTACTGGTCTGATTCCAAGGTGTATACGTGTAGTTCAACTCAGCTTCGCGTCTTCCAATTCCTTCATAGATGTACCAATTGTCGTTTCTGATATTATATCCTGTTTCAAGTCCTAAGGTCGAACTTGTTGCACTCCAATAGATTTTGCTGAATCTCCATCCACTTGAATAGATTCCTTGCATAATCGTACCATCTATCACGACGTAATAATCCGTACTTGCACCAAGGATAGCGCTCTCTCCTGAAACATCGTGGGTCACCACAGTATCACTCAAGGTTTGTGTGAAAGGTGTTAACCAACTGGTCATGTTTGTTTGAGGGTCGCTATAGTTACTTCGAACACCCAAGAATGCATGACCAAGTGATGGATAATATTCGGTACTTAGGTAGGTGATTGTGTAGTTCTCAAGTTTACCATCATGCGGCTGATCGTAAAACTCTTGGTAAAGCGCATCAGTTATTTGTCCTGTATTATTCTGGATTGTGATATACGTCTCTGGAGTGATGCCCATTGTTTCTCGCTCAACAATAGCGGTCATAGAGTCAACCTGTATTTCAGCTTTGTAAAGGCTCCAACCTGGAACCAAATAGCTGGACAGATCTAGTTCTCCTAAATGTACACTCGTGCTAGCATAGGAATTTGAAATAGGGAGACTTAGACTGTTCACTTGGTACGATGCGAATTCGATAGCACCTCTTGTATCACCAGTACCTGAAGCGGATGATACCGATATTGGGTCTTCTGGTCCTTGTTGTCGATATGTTTCATCACTAGATGTTTCTTGTGGGATGTAGCTAGATTGTGGGATTGCTAGAATAACCACCATAATGACTAAGAGTCCAAGGACACGTTTCATGTAAATGCACCTGCTATAAACGGCGGGTCTCCTAACCCGCTTTTACAGCTACCCTAATTTTATTTCCTCTGATTTGAAAAGGAGAGCTACTATGTATCCCCCTCGAAAAAACGTCTGGCTCGTCACAATTATGTATAGTATGAGGGACCTGTGTCAGTTGATTCCTCTGGTTTTGGACCTTGCTGGCCTGTGGTCTCATTTAGCAGATATATCACCATATCAATTGCCCCATGCAGCTTACGCATGGTCTTCCACAGTCTGTCCTCAGTGAATGCATCATCGTAGATCCTGTCTGAGATCACGAAACCTGGTCCCGGAGGTTGGGGTCCCTGCTGTCCAGGTCGGGGTTGTATGAAACCCATAGTGAGACCCTCCTGGAAACTGAACTTCATAGCATCCATCTGGAAGGAACGCATCTTTTCGACGGAAAGGAGCTTCTGATGTTGAGGTGAGATCATGACCTGTGATTCAATCTGAAGAAATCTCTGATCATTGGGTCGGATTACCGAGAAGAAGAATCGATGAAATTTCACTTTGAAGAGAAACTCTGCACGTGGGTTCGAAATGGTTTCCACCTTAGTGCCTTCTCGTGAAAACCAGTCGCGTACTGCATCCTTGATGAGGTCTGTTTGATCCACCTAATACTCCTCCAAATCATGTACTCTGATTGTACCCCTCACTTAACGCTTGTGTTCTTGGAGTCATTCCTTGAATCGCTGGATATTGTCATAGCCTGATGGAGCGATGTCAGCATAGCACGTGATCTGCGACCTCACAGCCTCAATCATGTCCGTGTTCCCCATTGTTGTAATTAGCCGCTCTTCTGAGTTTCGTTTTCCAAGTACAACTCCCCACGGGTCGACAACTTGGCTGTGACCAAAGTAGGTCTTCCCATCGAATCCAAAACCAATCCGGTTGGTCGCAGCCACATAGAGTTGATTCTCAATTGCCCTAGCTCTAACAAGTGTGTTCCAGTGTTCACTTCTAGGGTCTGGGAAGGCAGCTGGAATTAGTATCAGCTCAGCACCCTCAAGAGCTAACTTCCTGGTCACCTCGGGAAATCTGACGTCATAACAAATCTGAGCTCCAACCTTGATACCTGAGCAATTGAAGAGGACCATCACATCGCCCCCCTTGAAGACATCTCGTTCTTCTTGGAAAGGATGCATCTTCCTGTAGGTTCCAGAAACCCCTCCATCAGGTCTTGCCAATACCAGCGTGTTGTAGAACTTGTCTTCGCTCTTTTCAATCCCCGTTCCAATTGTATATGCTCCGTATTCTTCTGCTACAGAACACAAGAAATCAGTTGTTGGTCCTGGAACACCTGGTCCTTCCTTGTGATAATCCTCATGACGGAAACCAATTGCAAACAACTCTGGGAACTGGATGAACTGAACTCCCATCCCCGGTTTGTAGTGCTCGAGAATCAACCGTGCATTTGCAAAGTTATGGTTTCTGTTCCCTTCCACACAGGTCATCTGTATCAAGGTCATTGAGAACTCCATGCTACATCAACTCAAACAGGTTAGCTTCTGAACAGATAAGGCAACCGAATCAAGAATGAACACACATCATAACGCTTAATTGTCTCGCCTCCGGACGAGCTGATGTCGGCTCGCACTGGATGTGTTTCCATTTGGTAAACGAGGTTAATACTGAGCCAAAAGGCAAGAAGGATATGCCAAAGACATCTTACTCCAAACCCTCTATTGGGGCTACAGGTAAGACTGGTAGCTGGCGGACCTTTGATCCTGTAGTCGACTATGATGAGTGCAACAAATGTCGCACATGTTGGCTGCATTGCCCTGAGGCTGTTATCAGCATAGGTGAGGATGACTTCCCGGTTTGGGATTTCGATTATTGTAAGGGCTGTGGAATTTGTGCGGACGTATGTCCAAAGAAGTGAATCGAGATGATGCGCACCACAGAGAGAAGAGAGGAGGCGAAGGCATGAAGACAGAGCTCATGAGCGCCAACTACGCTGCAGCTCGGGCAGTTGTTTCTGCTCGTGTTGAGGTTGTCGCGGCCTATCCGATCACTCCTGCAACAACAGTCCCCGAACAAATCGCTCTGTTGAATGAACAAGGTATCTTCGAGGGTCAATTCATCCGAGTTGAATCAGAACACTCGGCAATGTTCGCCTGCATTGGAGCTAGCTCCACTGGTGCAAGAGCATTCACTGCGACATCTTCGAACGGTCTGCTCCTTATGGATGAGGGATTACATTGGGCTGCAGCTGCTAGGTTGCCCATTGTATTGAACAATGTCAACCGTTCAGTTTCGCCGAGCTGGAATATTCATGTTTCACACGACGATGCCTACTCTAAACGTGACACTGGTTGGGTTCAGTTCTATGTTGCCAGTGTTGACGAGCTTTACCACACAATACTCCAATCGTTCAAACTTGCAGAGGATGAGCGTGTTCTAATGCCAGTGATGGTCAACTCAGATGGATTTGTGTTGAGCCACACTGTGTCACCTTATGATTACCTCGAACCTGAAGAGGTTGACAAGTTTCTCGGACCATATACTCCCCCTCATTGGGTGATGGATCCTGAGAATCCGGTGAGTCATGGCAACATCGTCTTCCCGGAGTACTACGGCGAGTTCCGTAACATGATGCATGAAGGGACCAAGAACGCCCTCCCAGTCTACGCTGAGATTGAAAAGGAATACAAGAAACTGTTTGGCAAGTACTTTGGAGGTCCTGTTGACTGCTACAAGTGCAAAGATGCTGATGTTGTCTTTACTTCTCAGGGATCAATGGGTGCAGAGGCAAAGGATGCTATTGATGAACTTCGAGAAGAGGGTTACAAGGTCGGAAATGCAAGGATACGAATGTATCGACCCTTCCCTGTTGATATCATTCGAGAGCTTGGAAGCAATGTGAAAGCTTTTGCAAGCTTTGACCGTGGGGTTTCCTATGGATTCGGAGGTCCTGTGGCTAATGATATTCGTTCTACGATGTATTCCACCAAATACCGCCCCATGATCAAGAGCTACATTGGTGGTCTTGGGGGTCGAGATATGACAATATCTAACATCAAAGAAGTAATTTTGGACACACT
>JAEOST010000315.1 GCA_016840245.1 Candidatus Thorarchaeota archaeon | reverse complement strand
CTTTGGACACATTCAAGCTGTTAGAGGAAACTTAGCCGAAGAGATTGATCTTCTTACCAAGACCCTGTTCCTTTGCAGCATCATACACGATCTTTGCAGCAGCAATGTCTTGAGCTGACAGTCCAGTGGAATCGAATAGCGTGATCTCGTTCTTAGACTCTCTTCCCGATTTGTCTCCATTAACAATCTCACCAATCTCTGCATGGATTTTACTCTCTTCGATCAACCCCTGTCCTAATGCATGTTGAATCTCCCCTATCTTGCGGCATTGCTCTAGACTATCAACCACGATCTTTGAAACCCGAGTCATAATCTGCGGGTCCAACTCTTGCTTTCCCGGTCCATCAGCACCTACTGCATTGATGTGCATTCCTTCTCGAATTGAATCTACATGGATGAGAGCTTCTCTTGAGGGTGTGACGGTCACAAGTATATCTGAATCCGGAGCAACAGCGTCGGGAGTGTCTACTACGTGAATGTCAATTGAGAGTTCCTTGGTCATTTGTTCTTTATACCGTTCAGCCATTCCCCTATCTATGTCCCAGACTTTCACTTCTTGGACATCAAAAAGTTCTTGGAGTGCTAGAATCTGCATTCGCCCCTGTGTTCCTGCCCCTAAGATACCAATCTTTTGTGAATCCTTACGCGCAAGAACACTTGCTGCTACTGCACCGGCAGCACCTGTTCTGAATGCTGTGATGTGAGTCCCATCCATGATGGCAAGTGGCATGCTGGTTTCTAGATCTAAGAGGACAATCACAGCAATGCCCGGAGGTAATCCCTTCTTCTGATTCTCATAGAATCCCGAGGCAATTTTGGTACCCATGAGTCCAAAGTCTTCTACAAATCCTGATTTGATATCTACCTCTCCATTGTGTTTATGAACATCAAGATGCTGAACGCTAGGCATCTGAACTCTACCTTTAGCAAAAGCAGAGTAAGCAACTTTCACTGCTTCGATAGCTTCACGCATGGATAGACATGCTTGAACTTCGGATTGTGTAAGGATGATGGTTTCTTCCATTGTCTAGCCTTCCTGATACTGCAGCTGACGAAAGGTAAAACATCGCAAAATAGGTTGCGGCTCATCTATTGTGTGTGGGGAAGGACAATTTTGAAAGTTGCTCCCTTATCTGAATCTAGGAGCTCTATAGTCCCCCCACAAGCCGAAACAATTTGCCTTGTGAGATAGAGTCCGAAACCATGACCGTCTCCAGAACCTCCTCGCTCGAAAAGTTGGAGTCTGATTTCTTCTCTGATACCTGGCCCCTCATCACTAACCATGATAATCGCATTCTCATCGTCATTGCACACATTGATACAAACAACAGGGTTCTCACCTGCGTATTGTGCAGAATTTCTGAATAGGTTGGCAAAAGCCATCTGCAGCATAGATCCGCCTATGACCTCAATGTTCTCTGTGTCTTCCTCAGCAGCGATGTTGACTGTGAGTCCTATGTGTGCTTTTTCAGCCTGAAGAGATGACATCTCAAGAATAGGAAGCAGATGATTCTCTGCATCTGACACTTCTGGTTTGAAGGCTTTGATCAAGCTAGTCATCCGCAATGCAGAAGCTTGTGCAGCTTCAAGCAATTCTAGAGTCTTTGGACTGCATCCGTCTGGAACCAAGAGGGCTGCCTCGATGTAGCCTAAAATGGCTTGGAGGTCATTTCCTGCATCATGGGTCATCAATGATGTATACAGTTCGATAATTTTGTGTTGCTGATCTCGATGTTGGTCTTGTTGTCGATTGTGTGACATCCAGAAATAGAATCCAATCACACTGATACCAAATCCGATTCCAATCATTGAAGTGAAAATATCTTCATTTAATCCGGACCACCATATAGGATCAATTGTATCAAGATACTCTGCGTTAAACTTCTCAATGCCTGCAAGGAAAACCATCCCCCATCCTACACTCAGTGGAAGATGAATTCTGGGATTGTCACTGAAGCGTTGAAAAACTAGGAGAAGAATGAACGCCATGCATGCGAGGAAACCGTAAAAAATGAGAATATCATACTCGAACGTTCGAATTGGATAGACTACATTGTAGAAGAGTGAGAGGACAGCTGCTAAAGCGACGAAAATGATTGGAACTACTGCTTTCTTTGTGACTGTCATAGATCTATTCAACACACGTTCAAGGTTCTATGTTCAAGGTGTTCTCTTACTCTAAATATTACAAATTCGACTATGTAAATAAATCGCAAACAGAGTAAGCCTTTTCGCGAGGTTAGCATTGAAGCAGATTGACAGTTAAACCTCATAGAATGTGGATACGAGTATTCTTAATTTCCTCTCAGTGTCGGTATAGTTTCCTTTGCAATCTTCTCGAACATTGGAATCTGGTCAGGTGCAAAGAATGGATAGAAGAATACGAGTTCATTGATTCCCAAAGCCGTGTATCTGTTCACAATTTCAGTGAATTTCTCTTCAGATGCAAATGCATGATTTGCCTCTTCTCCAAACACAAGTAGTGAACGCCTGAGAGACCCTGGGTCACGCCCTATCTTCTCACAGTATTTGTCGAGGTATGCTATCCGTTTCTGTGTCTTCTCAACAACAACTT
>JAEOST010000314.1 GCA_016840245.1 Candidatus Thorarchaeota archaeon | reverse complement strand
TAGAGATACTCCAGCTGAGATCCGAAGAATTGTGGTAGAATCTCAGTCCAGACCTCTAAAGCACATTCAACATCTCCTCTTGCACGCTTCTGCATCTCAGAGTAATTCAGCATAATTCAAGTCAATTCATGTTTCTAAAAAAATCCTCTCTTGTTAATAGATTAGAGAACCAACCACAAAAACAATAAAGCGAGTCACACCGGAAAAAGAAACTTGACCACTTACTTGTGTGATGATACCATAGATGACAACACCGTTAAACACTCCTGGTACAAACGTATCCAATCTGCCCGGTCCGTTTAAGATTGTGGCAGCCACAAGTTTCGGAATATTCCTAAGCGCTCTTGATGCGTCAATTGTGAATGTCTCTCTTGTCACTATGAAAGACAGTCTTGGTGTGACAATGGCTGCAATTCAATGGGTCGTAGTTGCGTATCTACTAATTGTAACTTCGGCGATGCCTCTCATGGGTAAGCTTGGAGACCGTCTTGGTAAGACAAAGATATTCCAACTAGGAATGATAGTGTTCATCGTTGGTTCTCTGGCTTGTGCATTCTCGATTGGGTTTGAGATGCTTGTAGCTGCAAGAGTATTCCAAGCACTCGGAGCAAGTATGATCTCTGCGAATGGATTAGCACTGGTCACTTATTTCACAACACCACAAAACCGAGGAAGAGCTATTGGAATGAACTCAATTGTTCTTGCTGCTGCTCTTGGACTGGGCCCAGTAGTTGGGGGTATCTTGAGCCAGTTCTATGGATGGCCAAGTATTTTCCTCGTGAACCTACCAATTGGCATAATCGGCTTTTTGGTTGTACAATTCGTCGTACCTGAAACTGACCCAGTGAAGGAAACAAAGTTCGATACACCAGGAGCCATACTTTTCTTCAGTTTTCTCTTTATCCTGATTTACTACTTCACTGTGGCCTCATCATTGTCATTCGGTATTAGTCTGCTAATTATAGAAGGATTCTTCATCACATTCTTGGCGTTTCTGCTTAGAGAACGTTCCTTCCACTCACCAATCATTGCAATTGGTGTATTGGCAGATAAGAGGATTTCAGCAAGCATCTTCTCGGCACTTCTGGCATATATGGCAATGGTTCCAATCTCGTTCCTTTTGCCATTCTATCTCCAAGAGGCACTTGGCTTTAATCAGTCAACGACTGGCATTTTCTTGATGGTACAACCAATCATGATCTCTGTGACAGGTCCAGTAGCCGGTTTTGCTTCGGAGAGGATACGAGCTAAGATTCAGACGGTTATAGGGTTGCTTACTCAATTGACTGGATTAGTGGTCATTGCTTTTGCAATCCCAAATGTGTTTCTGATGGCTGTTGGTGTTGCGATAATGGGAACTGGTCTATCATTCTTCAGCGTTGCCAATGGTAATTTCATAATGACCTCTGCACCAAAGAAGTACATGGGAGTCGTAAGTGCTCTGACAAATATCGCTCGAACTACTGGATTCTCAGTTGCTACTGCAGTGGTGACCACGGTCTTTGGAATCTTCTTCCTTATAGCTAACCCAGGAGGCCTGACATCAGGCCCATTCTTTGAAGCAAGTTATGGTCAAGCAGTTGTGAACACAATATGGGTGTTCTCAATACTCTGCATCATCGCAGCTGTGATTTCATCAATGAGAGGAACAAACCCTGAAGAGGAAGAACGTATCAACAATGAGAAGTCCATCGCAACTATAGACCAAATTCATCAGCAATGAAAAGTACCCTGCGCCTGAAATCGGGATGGGACATTGTATGTAGATTGACTCCAACCTCTCGATCAAACAACATCTTCTGGGGATTCTCTCGGAGAATCTTTAACAAGTCAGTTAGCTCATCGCTTGACAATCGGCGATCTTGGTCATAATCCACTTTTCTCCAATCAATTGTCTGCGGCCCTTTCGGAGCTTTTTCTTCTTCTGCTTTTTTAGCAGTCCGCTTCTGGCGAAGGCCCGGAATTGCAGGTTCAACAACCTTACGTATCTGTTCATCAGAGAGGTCGACACCGTAAACTTCTCTCATATGCCTCAATCGAGTTGAGAGAAAGACATCAGGAGCAACTTCACGAGCATTTGCTTCATCAATCGCGTCCAAAGGATACTGGGTAATCATTCTCATGAGTTCGACGTCAGGAATTTTGCCAGCTCTTTCAGGATTGAGTGACTCTAACCAACGAATCTCGTCGATCAATACAGTGATTGCTTCAACCCTCTGTCCCAATCGAATGAGTGCATTGATTGTAGCGTCCTGACCGAGAATTGAAGCAGCGTGGTAATCACTTAGAAGCTCTGCAGCACGGGAGGCTTTTTGCATGAAGAGCTTGGAAACTGCAGACAGGACTCTCGATAGAAGGAAGAAAGCTCCCAATGCTAGTAAACGGATGATAGCAAGGGAAAGGTCTCCAGAAACAAGAAGTGCATTGACAACACTAAGTCCCAATCGAATGTAGATATAGAGGTAAATGAGATCCACAAAAAATGAAGGCATTCTTGTGAAAATCTGAACAATCGAATCCTTGTTTTTAATATGCCCAATCTCATGGGTGATGATAGCCTTAACTT
>JAEOST010000313.1 GCA_016840245.1 Candidatus Thorarchaeota archaeon | reverse complement strand
GTTATTGTGGATCTGGTTGCCCTCGATGGTCCAACCAGTTGACATGAAATCCAGATAGACGCCACAGAGCGCATTGATGATAATAGGCCACCAACCGTTTGAGTGGATATCGTTCTGGGTTATGGTGCCATTAGCTGAATTCACCATGTCAATCCCGTGATCTGAATTATTGGAGATTTGGTTGTCAAAAATATACGTATAGTGAGATTCGATTCCATAGATTCCGTTTCTTGCATTGTCGAATATCGCATTTCCAACAACTGCACAGTAGTCCGATTCCTGCAGATGAACACCACAAAACGGTCCAGTGAAGAACCAGTTGTCGTAGACGGTATTGCCTTCAATAGTACAGTTGTCAGCACCTTGAGCGTAGATCCCACTGCCCATGTTCGAGAATGCTACATTGTTCTCGACAAAACAGTACCATGAATAGTAGATGCCAATCCCGGTTCCATCACAATCATAGACCCAGTTGTTGGTCACAATAGAATCATTGCTAAGATGGACTTCCAAACCTAACATTCCAGTATTGTATATTTCACAGTCATCAATTGTCAGACCGTCACTGTCGATAATCGTGATACCAAGATTAGAGCAGTCAGATATTGTGATATTCTGAATGAGTACATTGGGGCATAGAGCAAAGGCCATACCTAACTCCATCTGAGTGATGATAGTATCACTTACAGCACCATGGGTTACATTCCCAAATTCCATTGCTGAAGCTGCATACATTGTTCCATTATTCGTCAGGTAGCAGTCACGAATCTCAAAATGAACAGATACATCCTGAATCACAATACAAGGTCCGTTAACTGCGAAACTGTACCCTTCAATGATATAGGGTGTCAGCTCTTCACCATTACCTTGCCATGACTCGTTCACTGCCTTCTCATGAAATAAATCATCGCCAAAAATCATCAGTGGACCTGGGTGTTCTACATAAGATGTTTTCAGATCCACAGTAGGGGATGATACAAGAGGTGTCTCAAAATTACCAGTCGGTGTGATTATGACCGACATCAGAAGCGGTGTTATCAATAACACCAACAAGAGCGTTGCATTCCGCTTGCGCATTCGTATTCTCTCCTTCAAATCCACAAAGTTATCCTCACTAACATGAACTAAGCTATGATATGTTTTCTCATAATCTAATCCAAGAAGGATAAATCAATAACCAAGCTCGAGATTCACTTGATTGTGAACGTCCTCACCACGGATGAATCGAAGGACATTCTCTGCAGCAGTTTGAAAGTTGCACTCTATTGACTCACGTGAGTCTCCCGCCTTATGGGGGGTTAGCACTACATTGTCTAGTTCATGATATGGGAACTGTTGAGAGGGCATCTGACCCGAGCTGTATAGGGGAGAGGGGTAGTCCCACCAGACATCAAGACCGGCTCCTTGTATGTTCCGATTCTTCAGTGCTTTATAGAGTGCAGCCTCATCAACGATGTGGCCACGAGAGATGTTGATCAGAATTGAAGATGGCTTCATCCAAGAGATGAACTCTTTATCCACCAGACCAAATGTTTGAGCAGTGAGAGGAAGGGAGAGGATGATAAAATCAGCAGCTTGAACTTGTTCTTGGATGTCGTCCATTGAGTACAGGTTGTTGAGTATCTCAGAATGCACAGATATACCGGACCTGTTGATTGCATTGATGGTCATCCCAAATCCGTTCAATCTCTGAGCAATGGCACGACCTATCCCACCATATCCTATAATGAGACAGGTTTTTCCATTTAATTGAATATTTGGAAGTTCACCTCCAATGAAGTACCTCCAGTTACCTTTGCGGAAGTCATTGTCACTCTCAACAACATGCTTGGCAGTGGCTAACATCAGCATGATGGCATATTCAGCAACCTCTACACCATTATCGTGTGTATTGCAGAGAATGATGTTTCTCTCCTTCATTGAAGGGATGTCCACAAGATTGACTCCTGTGCTGAGAGTCTGAACCATCTTCAGATTTGGTGCATTCTCAATAAAATCCTTAGATACCCTGAAGGTGATGACAACATCAGCATCAGCGTCAGCCAT
>JAEOST010000312.1 GCA_016840245.1 Candidatus Thorarchaeota archaeon | reverse complement strand
TGAAATCACCCTTATGAAGCAGCCCCCAGAAAAGATAGTTTATACTCAGCCCAGCAAGATCGTCTGCAGGTTCACCGTAAGCTCCTCTGCTCCTATCTAGCGCTGTGAAATCCACTCCCTCTCGAAATAGTATGTTGAATGGATGAAAGTCTCCATGGGTCTGACTTAACCGGTGTGTCAGAGTTTTTAGCTTCCATCGCCAGTCGATGCACGCTTTCTCGATTTCCGCTAGAAACTCGGGTTTAATCCACTCGTGGTCCAGGGGGTAGCTATCAGTGAGTCCGAACATGCACTCATTATGTCCAATGAGTTCACGGGTCCTCCGCTGATAGTAGTCGTTGTCCACATGTTTCACCTTATGAATCTGAGTCAGATATGTCGCTAGAGCTTCAACCCGCCTCATATCCAGTTCAGAGGCAACACCAGAAGACTTAATCTCATCTAGATCTCGGAAGTACTCTTCGCCCTCAACCATCTCCATCAACAGGAATAGCTCATCAGCGTCACCGAGTGACAGAAATTGTCCACGTTTAGTGAATGCTCCTACGTCTAAGGACCTAACATGCTGAGAAAGCTGGTTGAATGCCTCAGCCTGCCAGAGTAAAATCGAGGCTCTATCTGCCATCAGATTGTGCCCAAATCCACCTGGACGAACAGTGCTTAAAACCACACTTTTCTCGATATCCTTCATTTTCAGGTCGATCTTCAATGGTGTCCCGTAGCCAAAGTCCTTGAGTACAAACTCGACATCATCCATTCCTCCCAAGGGAAGAATGCCCAATATTTCTACTTCCTCCTTGAAAAGCCCAATCAGATATTCACGCAGCTTACCTGGATCGATTTCGGACATAAATAACGCATACCTCATAGTACAGGACTAGAAATGTCTTAGGATCGAAACCCAGTCGAAACGAGAAAGTTCGATGTTATGTAATAGATGATGTAATAGACTAGGTGTATGACCCTGATATTACCTCAAAAGTTCTATGAAAAGGATACAGCCAAGGTAGCCATGGATTTACTTGGGAAGAAACTTGTCAGGAACTTCAATAATATACTCTTAGAAGGTATAATCGTAGAGACTGAAGCATACTACGGGCACAAAGACCCAGCTTCAAGAGCTTTCCATGGTAAAAAGTATTACAACAAGGTGTTGTTCGAGGAGCCTGGATATCTATTCATCTACAACGTGCACATGTACTGGATGCTTAACTTCGTCGCACATGAGAAGGGAAAGACGGGAGGGGTACTCATCAGAGCGATAGAACCCACAAAGGGCATTACCACAATGGAACAAAATAGACCAGTTGAAGACAGCAGGGAATTAACAAACGGTCCAGGAAAGCTCTCACTGGCGTTAGGGATCAACAAGAACCTGAACGGCAAGTCAACGTTTCACGATGACTCTAAGGTCCAAGTTCATGAAAATACACTTGACTTCGAAATTGAGAAAACCCATAGAATTGGTGTGACAAAGGATCTTGAGGAAAAGTTAAGGTTCATTATAAAAGGGAATAGGTTTCTTTCAAGGCTCTGATATTGGCTCTGAAAGTTCTTGAGGTCTTCTATTAGCCATGACGGTGCCTACGATCAATGCAAGTACCAGTACTGCCGCCGCTGCCAAGCCAAAGGGAAATCCTTTCTTCGGTGCAGCCGGGGTCATATAGATGCTGGTAAATGATACTGCTGCGTTGCCTGCTTCATCTGCTCCCTCTACGTAGTACTCCACTGTTGTGCCCAGTTCCTGTCCTTCTATTACACCACGATAGTTCCCGTTCTCCTCTGTCATTGTGATTCTCTGCCAGTTACCTCCGTTGATCCTGTAGAAGAGGGATACCTCATCGATGCCACTTGATTCTGTGGGCTCAGCTACAGAACATGTTACAGTGACCTCCTGATCAGCGTCTGGTGCCTCTGGGCTGTGGTTTACATCATCAACCTCTGGGTCATCTTCATCTTTGATGATGTAATCGGATCCCAGCGCTTCTTCTGTGTTTGAAGCCATGTCTGTCGCTATGACTTTGTATGTTGCGTCAGTGTCGAAGGGGAGGGGGGGTATTGTGGCTTTGTATACTGATTGTGCTATTGTCATCTCGGTGGTCTGCCACCGAGAGCCATCCCAGTAGCTGAGCTCCACAGAACTGATGCCACCTGAGCCACCACTAACGGATACTGTTACAGTTACTTCTTCGTCGTAGCTGGGTGTTGAGGGTTGATGCATGAACCCACTGATCTCAATCGGTTCGAGGCTTTCAATCACGGTCAATTTATTGAAATCAATTTCATTGTTCTCTGTCACTCCTTCTGTAGGAAGGGGTACTGCTCTAGCCGTTAAGGTATGTTCACCTATTGTTAATGTACCTGAATCAAGTGTGATCGTGACGGTCTTAGTCTCGCTTGGCTCGAGCACTACATCCGATTGTGATTTCACCGTTTGACCGCCTTCAAGAATCTCGATCTCTATAGTTTCAGGATCGTCGCCGTTGTTACTAACGGTCACTTTGAGAGGTATCTGTTGTCCTTCATAGTATTCGGTACCAGTTTCTAAGGCGTCCACACTGATGTCCGTTGATGAGACAACGATCAGTTTTGTTAGTTCCGCGTCAACATTTTCAGTAGAGACAGTAAATGTCACATTGTAAATCCCAGCAACATCATAAAGATGAACTGGATTGTCCATTGACGAGTTCTTGTCATCTCCAAACTCCCAAAGTAAGGCTTGATATCCATCGTATCCAGCGATAGTTCCCGAGGAGTTGAAGGTTATCTCCTGGTTGGGCGCTGGGTACGACGGTGTGTAAGTGAATTGGAGGTAGGGTACGTTTTCCAGAGGCCACATCCCGAACATTCTCGACTCAAGTATCTGATAGGCATATGTGAAATCGAGTAAAATTACATGGGGACCGTCCGTATGTCCGATAGTGTAATAATTATCACCCGATGTTGCGGATAGACTGTCAATCTGCTTCTCGTTGGGTGTCCATACTTCAATTTCCCCGAAATCCAGTGCATATGCAACAACAACGGTTTCCAGTGGTTTTGATATAGCAATTCCTGGAGGATCAACTCTGAAACGGAAGTTATCATCTAACAGTGAGCTGAGGAGTTCCTTTGCCACTTTTTTATGTAGAGTGAATTCAAGATAGTAATCCTCATCTCCAATATTTGTGAACTCTAGGCTCCTTGAATTGGCCAGCCAGAAACTGTGCTCAGTTTCTGATGTTTTATTATAATATTCATTCAGAAGAATTGCACCATCCATCTGGAGCTTATCTGATAGTACATTGGCTTCAATTTCTAAGCCATGCAGATACCATTCACGGGGGTCCGAGTTTACGGGTTCAAACTCAGTGTAAAGGAACGTCTCGTTCACCTTCAATTGTTTACCTGAAGGTCTTGATTCAGTAGTGATACCATGGGCAGTTGGAGTCGTTTTGTCAAATATCTGCCATTCCGATATGGAGCTTGAAATGTTTAGTTCCCAAGTTCCTTCATATGTGATCCCATATTTTTCTCCTAAAATCTTGGGATTGAATGAGAGTCTATCTAGAGATAGGTAATAATCAGGATAACTCAGTTCCATTTTCATTAAATCGGTTCCATCGGGAGAAATGAAGTGCTCTGGCGCGTAATGCTCGAATGTCCAGAGGAATTCATAGATTTCATCATCGGAAACACTTCCAGGGATATCAAAAGTGATTAAAGCAGTATCTAGGGAAACATTTGCTTCCACTGTCTTCAATTTTGAGTAGACAGCATAACCCACTGCTACAAATTCTTTTTCAGTGGTGCCCTTGTTCTTGATTGCCAGGTCCTGCTCTTCACCTATAAACCGTATGTTGCTCATCTTGGGGGGAATATTCTCTGATGAGTGAACGATTCCCCCTTTTACAGTGAAGGGGCGGGGGAGATTTTTCGCTCTCACAGTCACGTGGTAATAGTATACGTCTAGGTGATCAAACTTCCAATCTGGAAT
>JAEOST010000311.1 GCA_016840245.1 Candidatus Thorarchaeota archaeon | reverse complement strand
TAGAAACATCTCTTCTCACTCCAGATGCCTTATGAGTCTGTAATGAAAAGGGTTTCCTAAGGTCACTTGGTGGCTACTACTACAAGTCGTTCTGCTTCATTATCGTAGGGACGTCCATCCATTCCTCCGTAGACTGTGACATCAGTGAATCCGACCTTCTCAAGCATCTCTCTAATCTCAGTCCCTGAGTAGATCCAATGAGTGACATTGTACCTGTGAGTGGTCCCATCCCGTTCTATGAAGATCCATTTGTTGTTCATCTTGCTCCAGTCGTCTTTTGTCTCGCGTTCTTCCAACATGAATCCATGTGGCCATTCCGACCAATTCTGCCTCAGGAAAATCCGAGCCAGAATCTCTTTCGACATAGACTCGAGTATGAATCGACCACCAGCTCTCAATGAAGTGTATATGTTTCTAAGAACCAACATCTGCTCCTCATGGTCATCAAAGTAAGAGAAGGAAGTGAACATACTGAGCACGACATCAAACGAACTCTTCCTGTAGAATGTCCTCATGTCATCCTCCACAAACTCGATGTCCAGATTCTCCTCTGCCGCACTTTTCTTTGCCCTCTCAAGATACAGTTTCGTTCGATCAACGCCCACTACATTATGACCCCTACGTGCAAACTCAAGAGAGTGACGACCAATACCGCAGCAAAGGTCCAGAACTGATTCATCTTGTTGAACCTTGCAGAGAGACTTGATCGAATCAACCTCAGAAACAGTGTGTGCAATCCTTGCCTCTGTGAACAATACAGGTTCCATGATTTCCCAGAGTTTGTCATTCTCATACCAAGGAACATCATTATCTTCAGACATTGAATCTCCCTGCAAATGGATGACATGAAAAGATATGAATCAATGGGCAAAGGGAATTACCCGAAAAAAGAAAGGTGTCGACCCGGTACTAGACCGGATCGATTAATGGTTCTATTTCTTGAATCTCTTGACATATACTATGTAGACCACGATAATGACACCCACGCCAATTATCGCTGGAATAGCAACGCCTCCTAGAACTGAAAGGATGTCAGGTCCAAGAGGTGTAATCGGTTCCAGAACGAGTGGATGGGTCTCCATTGGTGTAATCTCGACCCAGAGGAAACCATCAATATCAGGCCCTGGGTCTCGATCCATCTCGAGTTCCAAGAACAGAGAGTCCGAAATTGCACCAAACTGGAACGAGTAGTCTGAGATGACGCCTAGATATTCATCATTCAGGTCACTCCATTGAATCGCATGAGTTCTTCCATCATACTCGCTGTAGAGTATTCCAGTACGAGCATCGATATCAGCAGTCTTAACAGACACATTGTACCAGGTTCCTGGAGTTGCATTCAACATAAGTCCATGGAATTCAATTGAAGTACCAGGATGCGGCAGTGTGAAATTATGTGATGCTGCTCCTGTACTGATGTCAAGACTAACAATGTTAGTGAAATAGTCGTTCAGTCTGCTTGTCCACTCAATCGTCAAGTCAAGTGGGTAGTCTGCGTAGTTTGTCGAAGAGCCATCTGTATTGTCTTCAACGAGATAAGCACAGATACCTACAAACGCATAACTGTCATACCAGTCATGTCTATCATAAGTAAATGTGGCATTGTCCCAGTAGGTCGGATGAGGTAATATCTGAGAGCCATCCCAACGGTTTGCGAGTAGCATTCCAGCACTGTGCATTTCCTGTCCTGATGCGTCATAGAGGGCAACATCCAAGGCAGCAGTGACGTTGTCTTCGTTGTTGATGAAGATCGTCATGTTGTACATTTGGAAGACTTCAGTATCAACAAAGAACCCACCAATTTCTACAATCTCAGCAGTTGAGTTTGTAGTCAGTTCGCCATAGTTGAACTCGACCCATTCATTCACGTTGTTTGAAATGTCCATCTCTACAAAGTAGTCACCCATAGGTAGGTAATACTCGGGTGAATTGAGGAGATTGGTTCCAAAAGTGAGTGTACGGGCATTTCGAAAACCATTCTCGTAAACACCAGTAAGTCGTACAGTAAGCTCGCCACCAGATGCTGTTGAGTTGACGCGTAACATTGCGTCCTCTTCAACATTGAGACGATACGCACGAGTTACCGTTGCTCCCTGATAGTTTTCCAATTGGAATTCATGGTTCAAGGGGAGATCACCTTGACTGTTCACTCTGTTATACAAAGTATACTCTGTGGCATCTCCTCCGATGACAGTCACGTAGTATGTACCTCGATAGAAGTATTCACCATTTCCAGGTTGCAAAATACTCCCAGCATATCGAGACCCACCTTCAGTATCATAGACGAACTCACTACTAGTGAACATTATGTACTCAGGCTGAGTATCAAAGAATCCACCATAGTTGAAGGCATAGGTGAGCGATCCAACATCATCTCCTGAATCGACCCTGTATGTTCGGGTCGTTGGAGCCTGTTCTTTTTGGACCCAACTACCTGTCTCGGGATCCGAGATTATCTCTCCAGTAGGCAGTGACCCAGTCACGACTTCACCAAGTGCGATTGGAGTTGCGGCTGCAGCTACTGGTAGGAAGTCTAGTAGTGCAAAGGT
>JAEOST010000310.1 GCA_016840245.1 Candidatus Thorarchaeota archaeon | reverse complement strand
CGTTTGGCCTCTGACAACTGCAGGTCCGCATTTCCACTGACATTCACCAGAATATTCCTTGCGTTCTCAATTGACACGTCTATCAATGGGTTCCTAAGTGCGTTAATGACAGCATCCTCAGCCCTGTCCTCACCACGTGCCTCACCAAGTGCTATGATTGATACACCACCATTCTTCATAGTGGTTCGTACGTCAGCAAAGTCTAGGTTGACAAGTCCTGGTTTGGAGATAAGTTCAGCAATTCCCTTTACCGCCCTTACAAGGACCTCATCTGCAACCATGAATGCTTCTGGTAGCGATAGGTCTGGAGCAATCTCCAGCAGTTTTTCATTTGGTATAGCGATGAGAGTGTCTACATGTTCCATCAGTGCATTAAGTCCACGAGTTGCGTTCTTCTTCCTTGTAGCTCCTTCAACATCAAATGGTAGACAAACAATTGCTACAGTTAATGCACCATTTTCTTTCGCAGCCTTTGCAATGTGAGCTGCTGCTCCAGTTCCAGTGCCTCCACCCATTCCTGCTGTGATGAACACAAGATCTCCACGTACTGTGTCTTTGATATCATCATAGGTTTCGATTGCAGCTGCTTCTCCAATATCGGGATCGTTACCTGCTCCTAAACCTCCACAGGTTTCCTTTCCTAAGAGTAATTTGTGATGTGAGTTGCAGAAGTACAGGTCCTGAGCATCTGTATTTGCAGCGAGGGTTTCAGCACCCTCCACGCCTACTTCCATTAGACGAGTTATCGCATTATTTCCTGCTCCGCCAACACCGACAACTAGTATTCTTGCATTCACAGACTCTAGCAAATCAGCAAGCTCTTCATCGGTTGTGGCTGATTTTGGAATCTTTTTCGACTTCTTTGCAGGTGGTTCACGTTTTCCACCTGATGATTTGAGGACCTCTTCTAGTAACGGGTGCATAGTATTATCACTCACATCTAGATGATGTTAATACCCAGATACTGTGTACTATTGAAGTAGAATACTACCCAGATAATACTCAGTTACCACGACGACCCTTCTTTGGTGGGCTTCTCTTTTTTCCCCTCGGTTTAGCTCTAGGTTTGCCTCTTGGTTTACCCCTACTTCGGAATGTTTTCAACACAGAATCAATCGAAACCTGATGTTTTCGTAGGAGTCTTGCAGCTTCATCTAGTGTTGGTTGTCCATTTTGGGCTCCAGCTTTTGTAATCGTTAGAGCTGCCACTGCATTTGCTACATTCAGAGCTTGTTCTATTCTCTCCGACCTCATCCAAGCTGTGACAAAACCTGCGGCAAAAGAATCACCTGCACCAAGAGTGTCAACAACTGGCACCTCAAACACATCGGAGGTGCAGTATTCAAATCCATCCGTGGCTATGGCACCCTTCTCTCCAAGTTTGAGTACCACTATGCCCGGAAAGGTCTTTGCAAAGGCGCGGAGTGAGTTTTCGCTCGGATTGATATTGAAGTAGTCTTTGAGTTCCTTCTGATTCAAGAATAGAAGGTCCGTTCGTTTCAATATCTTATCGTAGTCCAAGCCTTCACCAGCTCGACCCGGATCCAATGACAAAATCATTCCATTTGATGTAGTAAATCCAGTCACTCTCTCAATCAACATCGGAAATGAACCTGCAACATGTACCACCTGGGCATCAAGTAGATTATCTTCTTCGAACACACGTTTCTCCAGGAAACGATTGGCTCCTGGCTCAACTACAACCATTCTTTCTCCTTTGTCGTTGTGTGCATAGACGAAGATGCCTGTAGGTTGGTTCTCAAGAACTAGAAGACAGCTTGTGTCCACACCGACCTTGGCAATCTCTTTTACAGCGAGCTGACCATATTCATCATCACCCACACAACTGGCAAGCATTGTCTTGACACCCAATTGTGCACTCTGAGTAGCAAAGTTTGCTGCTGACCCACCATAAGCGATACGTCCTGTTTCACAAATTACATGTTCGTTTACCTTTGGGAGCTTGGCTACTTTCATGTCAATATCGACATTGATTCTGCCAATTGCAACTACTTCGCCGGGCACGATATCCGCCTCTTATACAATGAGCACAAGGATTGCTTTTTGCGCATGTAGACGATTCTCAGCTTGATCAAACACAACTGAGTGAGGCCCATCCATCACCTCAGATGTCAACTCCTCGTCACGGTGAGCTGGCAAACAGTGCATGACGATGACATCGCTCTTTGCTTTTCCAATTAGTGCTTTATTCACTTGGAACGGCATAAGAGCATCCTCTTTCTCCTTTGACTTCTCTTGACCCATGCTGAAGAAAGTGTCTGTATAGATAACATCAGCACCCTTCACAGCTTCAGCAGGCTCGTTAACAACTTCCAGTGTCGTTCCATACCTCTTGCTGAGAGCGGTTGCCTTCTTCATCATGTCGTCTGATGGAGTATACCCCTTTGGAGACCCAATGGTCACATCCATGCCCATGATTGTACAACCCTGCATGATTGAATTGCTTACGTTGTTAGAATCACCAACATATGTTATCTTGAGTCCCTCTAGTTTTCCCTTGTGTTCCTCAATCGTCTGCATATCTGCCATTATCTGACAAGGATGCAGTAAATCTGAAAGTCCATTGATGACCGGTACTGTGCCGTACTTAGCTAGACCTGTGACTTCATCATGTCCAAACACACGTGCCATAATCACATCACAATATCTGCTAAGAACCAGAGCAGTATCACCGATTGTTTCTCCTCTTCCAAGCTGAGTGCCGCTTGGTTGAAGGAAGAGCGCATGACCACCAAGTTGAGTCATTCCTACCTCAAAGGACACCCGGGTCCTAGTGGATGACTTCATGAATATCATGGCCAAAGACTTGCCTTTCAGGAGTTCGTGAGGCTCACCTCTTTTCTGCTTCCGCTTCAAAGCGTGTGCTTCGTTCAAGACTCGTCTTAGTTCGAATCTTTCAAAATCTGCAAGATTTACAAAGTTTCTACCTTTCAGGCTCAATTGTTACACCTCAGGGCTTTCTATCTCGCCATCATAGGGCGTTGTATAAAAAACTGCCCACTTGCTCAATTATCAGCAATGAGCCTCTCGGCAAACCACTCAGGGTCAAATCGTTCAAGATCATCGTAGTTTTGACCCACTCCAACATAAACCACAGGTCTTCCAGTAACGAATGCAACGGAAAGAGCTGCTCCACCAGATGGGTCCGCATCAACTTTGGTCAGAATCGCGCCGTCAATACCTATCGCCTTGTGGAACTCATTGGCTTGTGATAGGGCATCGTTGCCAGCCAAAGCATCTCCAATGAAGATCTTCAGGTCTGGTTCGGCTACACGTACAATCTTCTTCATCTCTTCAAGGAGGTTCTTATTGCTCTGCATCCT
>JAEOST010000309.1 GCA_016840245.1 Candidatus Thorarchaeota archaeon | reverse complement strand
GCTAAACCCGTCAAATATATGGCTACTATAATAACCATTGGATATGGAATGGATTAATCTACTTAGATAGCAGGTAGTCGTATTCTAAATGCTGCTCCTTTGTCTGCTTCGAGCAGTTGAATGGATCCTCCGTATGCCTCCATAATTCGTTTTGACAGATACAAGCCCTGTCCGCCTCCGGTTGTTGACACGCCCTTTTGGAATAACCTTGTACGAATTTCTTCTGGTATTCCTGGTCCGTCATCTCTCACATCGATTTGGAAAAGATTACCAACTCGATCCAGTATGACCTCCACTGTTATCCCTTCTCCACCGTATTGTGAGGCATTTCGTAGGAGATTGTCAACAACAGAGGGCAGTAATGATCGGCCAAGAATCTTGACCTTTCTCGCTGAATCTGAAGCTTCAACTTGGACCCTCAATCCATGGTGTGTTCTCTCAGCCTGTTGTGCTCTCTGTTCGACAATAGATACAAGATCTGAATCAGTCGGTATATCAGGGGTTCCGAACATCGCTAGGATATCTCCCATTCGTTCTGCTGCCCCTTTCACTGGTTCACAGAATTGAACAACTGATGCATCACCAGTTAACACAATACTCGCTGATTCAGAAGTTGTTAGAATAATTTGCAGATCATTGGCAAGATCATGTCTCAAAAGACTTGCATAGAGCTGAAGGTCTCTATTTGATGCACGTATTTCAGCTTCTGCCTGTATCCTAGCTGAAATCTCCTGCTTGACTGCAACGTAGTTAGTGATTATCCCATTCCTATCAATGATTGGAGAAATGAAAGCATCTTCCCAATAGAACTCACCATCTTTCTTCTTGTTGATAAATTGCCCCTGCCATTCTTTTCCTGCTGTTAAATGCGCCCAGAGATCGTCGAATGTTTCCTGAGGTGTTAGACCTGATTGCAGTATCCGAGGATTTTGACCTATAGATTCATCATATGTATACCCTGTAAGCTCGGTAAATTTCGGGTTAACATATTCAATTGTTCCCTTTGTATCTGTGATTACAACAGAGGATGGACTAAATTCCAATGCCTGTGAGAGCTTTCGAAGCTCGCGCTCAATCCTAGCTTTTTCAGTGATATCCACAATTACTGATATTGTTCCCTCTACATCACCAGATTCTGTCATCTGAGGTACAGCGGAAAGTCTAACAGTCCTGATTTCACCACTCTTATGTTTCATTCGAACCTCGTATGTGGATGTAACACCTTTCTTTCTCTCTGCAGTCCCCTCTGTCAATTTGTGCTTCTCATCCTCAGGGACAAGGTCCATCGCACTTGTATTGACCAGTTCATCTTCAGTATAACCTAGCATTTCAGCGAATGCACGATTTACAAAGAGAAGGTTCTCCTCAAGGTCAGTTATCCCAATCCCTTCTGGGACTGAGGTTATTAGATCACTCAAACGTTTCTCGCTTTGTCTAATTGCGCTTTCGTACTCCTTACGTTGAGTGATATCACGCATGATGCTCAGAATATAGAGGGGAACGTCTTTTTGATTACGAACTAGTACAACATTTATCTCAACTGGAAATGTTGAACTGTCCTTTCTTTTCATAAGTCGCTCCACAATTGGAAGGTCATCTCCACGCAGCATGGCATCGAGATTTTCTTGGCTCTCAGAAAGTTCTGATTCAGCCACGGTACTACTGATAGTTTTTCCAATGAGTTCACCCGGTTCGTATCCAAGCATCTCTGAGCCACGTTTGTTGACCTCACGATGAGTACCATCAAAATCAAGTAGAAAGATACCATCATTGCTCTGAGCGAGTATCGCTTTGTATTTCATTTCCGTACGTAGGAGTTCTTCTTCCAAAATTTTTCGTCCTGAGATATCTCGAACGACAACCAGAATTCCAGTTGGGCTATCATCATCACTTCGTAAGAAAACTCTGGTCACTTCAACCCAAATAATAGATCCATCTTTCCTAACAAGCTCTAATTCCAATGGATGCGCTTCATAACCGTCTTTTCCTACACTCTTTTCTAGTTCAATTGCTTCTCCAAAAGCCGTCATGACAATATGTAATGACTCTGGAGTAAGGATCTTCTCTAGAGTAAGAGTTTTCGCTTCATCAAGGGAATAGCCCGTTATCTCCTCAACTGAAGGGCTCATGTATGTGAATTCCATATTCATGTTCAATGTGGCTATGATATCCTTTGCATTGTCTGCAAGTAGTCTGTACCGCGCCTCACTCTGTTCAAGAGCCTCGGATGCATCAATTCTGCTGAGAGCAACAGATAACATCTCTGATACTGTGCTAAAGAAAACGCTGATATCATCTGCGATTGATCTGGGCTCATTTGCAGCAAGACTGAGAGTACCGATCAGTTTCTCTCCTTTACCTAGAATTGGCCACAGGATAATAGACTGAAGACCTAGTTTTTCGATGCGTTCGCCATGAGTGTCAACAATCCCATGAGATGATACGTCTGGAGCAAATATGGGGGTCTTGGTTTTAGCTACATGTGCAAACAGTGTGGTCGATTCTTCTATCAATGCTGATTTTGTGATTGTGTCAATCTGGTCATCCAATCCAACAATTGCAAATAGATTC
>JAEOST010000308.1 GCA_016840245.1 Candidatus Thorarchaeota archaeon | reverse complement strand
CTATGGTATTCATCGTTTCGTTAATAGTGTCCTATGGCGTATTAACAATTGGTAGCCAATATTCTGAATATGACCGGGTAGAACGTAACGCCTTCTTTGATGTTGGAGCGGATGCTAGCATCGACCTTGACATTGGAGCCAACCTGACAGAAATTGTAAGTGAAGTTGAAGCATTAGATGGTGTTGTGGATACAACTCCAGAGTATGGTATAACTCTCAGTTCCGGAAGTACTTCCATAGATACACGTGGCATACGTCCAGATGAGTGGTCTTCTGTGGCTTTCTGGGAATCTGGGTGGTTCATTGGTGACTTCAACCAGATGATTGATGATCTTGGAGACGATGGAATCATCCTATCAGTTTCTCTAGCTAATGAACTTGAAATCGAGGTTGGTGAAAACTTCACTGTTAGGGGTCCCGTAGATAATGGATTCCATAATGTTACAGTTGTTGGTCTAGTTGGATACCAATCTGTTCTCGAAATCTTCATTGAAGGCTTCGAAGTTTCAGCTAGTGGAAGCTATCCATCTTTCGTTTCAGAGACCTTCCTCAATGATACTTCCTTGCTTCCCTTCGCTTCAACGAAACTACTAATCGAGACTCAAGCTGATACGAATGGAACCATGTTGCAGGAACAGATAATGGAAGAAGTAGGAGATGTAACAGATACTTACTCTGTGACATCTCAAATTGTTAATTACTACGAACGACCTATTGAGAGTGGAACTGTGAAGATGACTTGGGTAGCCATCTTCTTCTCAATTGTACTTGCTATGGTGGGTACTGGGCTAGTCATAATCCTATCCCTCAGAGAGAAGAACACTGAGATAGCACTCTTGACGGTTCGTGGATTCAGCAAGTGGCAGCTCTTTAAGACCCTGTTTGCTGAAGTCATGGTGATGGTGTTCTTTGCTCTTCTATTGGGAACACTAGTTGGATTCATACAAATTTTCGGAAATGTCAGTTCATTGAATGGTGGACTATCCGAATTGGTCCGATACCAAGTTGTGCTAGGGCCCCCGGGAATAGCTTGGTGGTCAGTAATAGGAACGGTTCTACTCTCTGCTATCTTCCCAGTATGGTGGGTCTCTAGAAGGCCCGAAGCAGAGGTGGATGCACTAAGAGCTTAGGTGATTAAAATGGTGACACAAGGATATATTCATTCAGTAGACCTCGTGAAGGTCTTCAAACTAGGTAATGTAGAGGTTCAAGCCCTTAGAGGTCTAAGCATTAGAATTGAAGAGGGTGAGATGGTGGCTATTGTCGGTCCGAGTGGGTCAGGCAAAACCACACTCCTGAACATTTTGGGTGGCATAACCAGAGCCACGGCAGGTACAACTGTTGTTGCTGGATATAACGTTACCAATGCAACTCCCGACCAACTCGGAATTCTTCGTAGGGACGTCGTCGGTCACATATTCCAAGAGCTTAACCTCATTCCAACACTCACTGCATATGAGAATGTAGAACTCCCCATGCTTGCGGCAAAGGTCTCTGGTAGTGAACGGAAGAAACGTGCCACTGAGCTCTTAGAGTCTATGGGACTTGAAGATCGAGTGAAGCATAAGCCCGATGAACTCTCAGGCGGCCAACGCCAAAGAGTGGCTATTGCAGCGGCACTAGCCAACAATCCGAACGTTCTATTATGTGACGAACCTACAGGAGATCTCGACACAGAGACCGGTGCGGTTGTTGTTGAATACCTACACAAGGTGAACAAGGAGCTCGGAAAGACCGTCCTTATGGTGACACATGACCCGTCAATCGCTCGGCAGTGCAATAGGATCTACCGAATCATGGATGGTAAGATTGCCTCAGTGCAGGAGCCTTCTGCTGAACAGGACACTAGTGCTATTTCTAGAGTTGATGTTGTCAAGGACCGGCTTAAGGAAATCACAACTGAGATTGAGCGTCTGGATGAGATGGTGAAGACTGACAGGATCGAGCTAGCAGATTTTGCTGGTCAACGAACCAAGCTGATGGACAAGAAGAAGCTCTTCGAAGAGGAAATGCATAGGTTAGGTATGTGACGAAATAGACTGATGCTTTAGTCCCATTAGGTCCCGATACGTTGGGAGTCTTAGTGAGTACTCTAAATGTCTACAATTTGTCGAGAAGGACTCTTTGATAATGTCTAGGGTACAATTCAAGTCCTACTCGTTCCAAATACCTAGTGAGTCCCAGAGAATATCTACGTCTAAAGTGAACATCCAACTTTGATTTCTTTACCTTGAGGTCAATCCCTGCGCCTGAGAGAACCTCAAGTATCATCTCAAGGGTAATTGTATTTCCTTCATATGGTGTGAATCCTAAGTCGTACATTATCTTGTGACCATAATATGTGTGCCAGAGTATCCGTGCATCAGAGGATTTCTCAGTTGTGTGAACAACGACAGATTCCATCTCTCGCTTTCGAGCCTCTATGATTGGTTGAACAAGTATGCAAGCTTCTGATTTAGCTAACTCGTCTATATTGAGGAAGAAGGTAGGTCCTCCATTTGTGATCTGTTTTTCAAGTAGTTCAATGGACTTGCCACGGATTGCTTCCCTCGCCTCGTCGAAATTCATTCCATCACTGATAGAGTCCAGAAGAAATATGGGATTCCCATCATATCCTGCCAGCTCTCCAAGACCGAATCCATCTAGAAGTCCCATCTGGGCTATGAACCGATTTACTGCTGGTAGATGCATTAGAATTTCTTTTGTACGCTTTAGTACTATTGACATTCCTTCCCGTTCAATTAAGGTGGCATAGTTGCTATCTAGATTTATT
This sequence comes from Candidatus Thorarchaeota archaeon, assembly GCA_016840245.1. The sequence continues at coordinate 6,118 of JAEOST010000308.1, read as the reverse complement.
GATGCCATACCTAGCGTTATTGATGATATGGTTGCATGTTTCGCAATAGGATCGATTACAAAGCTTGATGGACTGTCTGAATTAACAATTTCAAGTCGCTGCATTAAACAGATTGGGGTGATATTCAGGCCCCACAAATTGTTACCAGTCATGTCAATTCGTGTAAGGTATCTGAGTTTTATCAATGGAATGAGATTAAGGGAAGTCAGGAGGTTGTTCCGAATGATTAGCTCTTTTAATTTCCTACAACGACTCACTGAATCAAAGTCAATCTGTTTTAGTTGCATACCTTCTAAAGAGATACTCTCAACTGTCTTGTCTACTTGCATCTTGTCCCAATAAGTACCGATTTGTCGGTCAATTTCATATTTGATGAACCGATTGCGATTCGCTAAACTCCCCATTCTCAGACCCACAATAATGTTGGACCAAGAGTATTTGTTCTCCACACATTTTCCCGATACCTTTTTGGGGAACATAATGTGAGATACAGACTGAGTGTCAAACTTGAGACTACCAGTGATTGTTGTACATGGAGGAGCAACGCGCTTTGAAGAGGATGCACATGAAGGTATTGTGTCATCTGTTGAGGAAGCCGCAGGGATGGGTATTTGTGTATTGAAGAAAGGAGGTTCAGCTCTCGATGCAGTTGAATCAGCCACGATGATTCTCGAAGACTCTGGACTGTTTACTGCAGGGGGAAACTCCCCACCAAATCGTGATGGAGATGTGGAACTTGATGCTGCAATCATGGATGGTAATCGTCTTGAGAGTGGAGCTGTGATGGCAGCTAAGGGAGTGCATCATCCAATATCTCTGGCCCGTTATGTGCTCGAGAGAACGCCTGTGATGCAGATTGTTGGCGATGGAGCAACTAAATTGTACAAAGAGATGATTGATTCTGGCTACCGGGAAGAGGTAGAACCAACCAAGACTCAGCCCAATATCATGGCCCAGAGTTGCGATACTGTTGGTTGTGTGGCAGTTGACGAGAATGGTCGTATAGCTGTTTCATCATCAACAAGTGGATGGCCTGGGAAGTTACCTGGACGTGTAGGTGACTCTCCCATCATTGGAGCAGGTCTCTATGCTAACGAGTTGGCAGGTACAAGTTGTACCGGAAAGGGGGAACAGATTCTGCGAGTGGTCATGGCACGAATGGCAATACTACATGTTGAGAATGGTCTGAATGTTGACCAAGCAGTGGATGCTATTATGCGTGAGCTTCGTGAGAAGACTGGTGGTGAGGCGGGTCTTATTCTAGCTGACTCTAGTGGGAACGTTTCCTTCGGATTTGACACCCCACACATGCCAATAGCAATTGGATTACTTGACAAGGATGAAGTATACTCATCTATGGTTCCCAAGATATCAGAATTCAGAGCTTGGTGACCTCAGTGAGACACTCTAGAAGAATCCAATATCCATCCAATGCCAATGCTCTGTATGCATCTGAACTCTTGAAGTCAGAGAGGAATATCTTCCAGCAATTATCATAGAATGATCGATACAAGTCTGCAATCCTTTGATATCCCATCTCTTCTAATTCTTCACACACTCTAGTTCTATTCCAAGACCAGACCTCAATTGGTTCAGGATGTCTTTGACTCAGTAAGCGATATGGAGATGGTGCGACTCTCCAGCCTAAACCTCCGCACCTGATTATTCCCCAGAAATCCAATCCTGTTCTATCCATAATACGATAAGGTAGAGATTGAATGAATACTTCTTGTCGCTCTATACTCCTTTTATCAATTCGACGAATAGTATCTGGATCTGGAATTTGTTCTTGTTGGGGTTTTCCATTCAGGACTCTTACATCTTCTAGTCTTGGTGGGACATACTCAATCTCAGTGGAATTGATCAGCGCGTCTACAGAAATTACTTGCATCCTAGGAAGATGAAGGTGGTCCGGTCTTCTGGACTTGAATATATCTTCGTAGTGCCTAGATAACTCCAACGCCTCATGGAATGATATAGACTCACATAATTCTTCGTTATCGGTTCTACTGACGTGAACATCAATATCACTCAAGAGAGGTACATAGTCAATTGGACTGTTCCATTGCTTAACACAGGAGCCTTTTGCGTATGCATACTTCAGTCTATCTCCCAGAAAATCCTCTAGCAGTGTTGGCCAAATCTTGAGACACACATCAATGTCCTTACGAACCTCTCTCATTAGCTCCTCCCTAGCTGGCATAACATAAGGATAGATGTGGAGCTGAAAACCTTTTCGTAATTTATCAAAAATTAAAACTTACTCACATTTATCACAAACAACATAGACATCTATTCGTTGACTGATGGGTTCTGAGCCTATCTCAGAGATAATTCGTTTCCAATGTTTCCGCACCGAGTCTGATTCATAGTCTCGAATCTTGCCGCATACATTGCAGATGACATTGATATGAACTGAAGTATTTGGATCATATCTTGATGTGCGTTCATCAAAGTGGATTTCATCAACTAATCTTAATTCTTTAAGAAGGTCAAGAGTGTGGTATATCGTAGTCAAACTGATTGTTGGGTGTTGTCTAGAAACAGTATCAAAGATCTGCTCTGCAGTAGGGTGGTCATCTCTGGATAACATCTCTTGACAGATAGCTAATCTCTGAGGTGTGACCTTGTAGCCCTTGCTCCGTAGTAGGTCTATGAGTTGTTCAGGATTCATTGTTTCACAATCTTCTCTCTGGTGTACAGTGTTGTTAAGATTTGTACTCTTATCCATTACTAAATGGCAGAAGTCTTAAATAAAATTTGTTAGTAAATAGTAATGATTTCAAATTATTCTGAGGACAAGAAAATGACTGATTCTAAAAAGAAGAGCGATAAAACGCTCACAACTGCATCGGGAATACCCGTTGCTGATAATCAAAACTCCATGACTGCTGGTCCCCGTGGTCCACTTCTAGCTCAGGATTTTCATCTTTTTGAGAAACTAGCTCACTTCAATCGTGAGCGTATTCCTGAGCGTGTAGTCCATGCAAAGGGAGCAGGTGCTTATGGTACTCTTACTGTAACACATGATATAACAAAATACACCAAAGCGAAGCTATTCTCGAAGGTTGGTAAGAAGACTGACCTTCTGATTCGATTCTCAACGGTTGCCGGTGAGAAGGGCTCAGCTGATACTGTTCGAGATGTTCGTGGTTTTGCAATTAAATTCTACACTGAAGAAGGGAACTGGGACATGACTGGAAATAACACTCCTGTCTTCTTCATTCGTGATCCATTGAAGTTTCCAGACTTCATACACTCGCAAAAACGTGTGCCACAGACTAATCTACGGTCTGATACTATGCAATGGGATTTCTGGAGCTTGGTTCCTGAGTCTCTGCACCAAGTGACAATCTTGTTCTCTGATAGGGGAACCCCCAAGGGATACGCTCATGTCAATGGGTATGGAAGTCACACGTACAGTTTCATCAATGCAAAGGATGAACGATACTGGGTCAAGTTCCACTTCAAGACTGCTCAGGGAATCGAAAACTTCACTGCAGAGGAAGCAGCTCGCTTGACTGCGGAAGATCCTGATTGGGCAACAAAAGACCTCTTTGAACGAATCGAGAAAGGTGACTATCCAAAGTGGAACTTCAAGATTCAGGTTATGCCTGAGGAAGAAGCAGAGGACTACCGCTGGAATCCATTCGATATGACGAAAGTCTGGCCACATGCAGATTATCCATTGATTGATGCTGGAGTTGTTGAACTCAACCGCAATCCTACAAACTACTTTGCTGATATTGAACAAGCTGCGTTTGCACCTTCAAACATAGTGCCAGGAATCTCGTTCTCTCCCGACAAGATGCTTCAGGCTCGAATATTTGCCTATGCAGATGCGCATCGTTACAGGTTGGGCGTGAATCATCAGCTTCTCCCTGTTAATCGACCAAAACATGCTGAGGCTTTCAATAACCAACGTGATGGGTACATGAGATGTGATGATAATGGAGCAGCCTTTCCGTTCAACTACGAACCAGACACATTTGGAGGACCTAAAGCGGATCCTGCATTTCGTGAACCCCCTCTGAAGATCTCCGGAGATGCTGATAGATATGATCAACCAAGAGGAGTTGATGATGACTACATCCAACCAGGGAATCTCTTCCGTCTCCTATCCCCAGAGGAACAGGGAAGACTCATGGATAACATAGTTGGACCACTTGGAAATGTATCAAAGGAGATTCAGTTACGGATGGTTGAGCATTTCACAAAGGCTGATCCAAAATATGGGAATGGAATCAAAGAACGATTAGGTCTCTAAGTGTATGTACATGTAATGAGAGAGGTGTTTGACCTCTCTTCTTCTTTCTATCACAAAACTGCTTTAATTTCGCCTCTTACACCAATGATGTATCTTCTCAATGGAATTGCCATCCCGGATTCTGCAACTGCTATGTCGACCAGTCTACCCAGACCACTACAGCAGGGAACCTCCATATGAACCAAGGTTATGTCTTGAATATTGTTCAGCTTGAACATCATAACCAGTTTCTCAAGATTGGCTTGACTCTCCTCAAATTTAGGACATGCAAGTACCACTGTACGACCCTTGATGAAGTCTTCGTGGAGTCCTGCATATGCTGCTCCTGCACAGTCCGCAACGATGAGCAGTTTTGCATCTTTAAGAACTGGATGTTGAGGGGAGAGTAACTTCAGTTTCACTGGCCACTGGTCCAATTGCGATGGATTGATTACTTCGGGTACTACGCCATCATGTTGATCCTCTGCATGACTCTCTCCATACGTGAACGTTTCTGAACCTGCACATGGTGCACCGTCTGTATCAGCACATGGCGTTCCAGTTTCCCCGCGTGTTTCTTTCACGTGTTGCATTGCTGCTTCTATATCAAACTCAACTGCATCTACTTCTCTAAGTGTCAATGCTCCCTCTGGACAATCTCCCAAGCATGCTCCTAGACCATCACAGTAAGTTTCCGAGACAAGGCGTGCCTTCCCATCAATTACCTGAAGGGCACCTTCTGCACATCCTGGGACACAAAGACCGCATCCTGTGCATTTTTCTTCATCAATCTGAATCATCAATCGGCGTACCATCTTAGTTCACTCCCTTGATTTTACAACATCAATATATTATTAACTATAGTTACAATCTACAGGTCTTGTCGACAGTGTCCAAGGAAACTATCACTTCAGACCAAGTAACTCAACTTCGAAGACAAGCGTTGAATTCGGAGGTATAAGGCCATCTCCAATGTTTCTATCACCATATGCCATCTCTGGTGGGATAGTGAGTTTTCTCTTGCCACCAATCTTCATGGTTATCACACCCTCATCCCAGCCCTTGATTACTTGGCCAACTCCAATCTGGAATTCGAAGGGTTGACCCCTGTCCACCGAACTATCGAATTTATCCCCGTTAGTCAACCATCCAGTATAGTGGACAACCACGGTCTGGCCTTGTTTGGGTGAGTCTCCAGTTCCAATTGTGATGTCTTCAATCTGTAGTCCTGTCATAAGATACGGTTTGCACTTCTTGCATATTAATCTACTATGGTGGTTTAAAAGAAAGACTATAAGTTTCCTTTCGCTAGACCGAAGACTCGGAGGAACGTACATGAGGATGGGTTACCTCAAACCAAGTAGTCTGTTTTGTTTCTTGGCAGGTATCATGTTGATTGTGAGCCAAGTTTTCAACATAATATCTGGACTTCCTTTTTCTCACTTCGGAACTAATGAGATGTCATGGGCTATTGTTCTTGGATCTTCACTCAGTATCATGAGATTTACTCCTAGTATAGTACTTCCTGTCATTGGTGCCATTGTACTGGCAATTGGCTTCAGACTGAAACGAGAGGTATCCACTGAATAACATAAACACACACAGCGAAATGTTATGACCACCCTTCTGAACTTACTAGTGGGTTTCAACATGAGATCGAAATTATACAAAGTAACAGAGAACCTGTACATCTCAAGAATTGTAGGACTGAATGATTTCGAGATGATGATTGAAGAAGGAATCACAGCAGTTGTTAACTTGGAGACGGATCAGGATTTCGAACCAGAATCTCGACTTAGATATCTCTTTGAGGGTGTAATGGATTGGAGACCTATCCCACAATATTCGCTCAAGAGAATAATCGGATTTATT